>JBCBZU010000195.1:0-4909 GCA_039815165.1 Pseudomonadota bacterium | reverse complement strand
GGTTGAAAGCCAGAATGTACATTATAAAGCTGTGTAGAAAGTTGTGTTTGCCAAGTGCGGACATTTTCAAAAGCTAAAATCGGCTTTAAACCAAACAACCCCCTATAAATTTAGGCGAAAAGCCATAATAACAACCTCGTAAATTTCTTATTTATCAATAAGTTATTGCTTAAGTAAGTGCCATCAGACTCTCACCCCATGGATTTTTAATGCAAGGTATTTGCGCTTGAGGATTTTGAGCCGAAGACCGAGCGTAAATTTCCCGCAAGTGCCTGTAGCTCACTGCTGGCCAGTTCCACTTCTCCGGTGCGTTCTCGGGCCGCTTGGGCCATGGCAATAATTTTTTTACGGCGAGATTCAATGTCAGCGATACGGCTTTGTTCTCCTTCAGATAAAGTGCGAGTTTCTTCTACTAACTGCTGAGTTTGAGCGACAAATTTGGTGATGGACTGCAGTTGGTCCTCTGTTTCTTGCAAAGCTGTTTCGGTTTGCTCGACAGAGTTGATATTATTGCCCATACCGGAGGCGACATCACCGACACGCTTGTTGAGACTGTCGATCCGATGACCTATTTCTTCGGCCGCTTGCTGGGTGCGCTGTGACAGCGTGCGCACTTCGTCGGCCACTACGGCAAAACCGCGGCCCTGGTTGCCCGCACGAGCCGCTTCGATGGCGGCATTCAAAGCCAGTAAGTTGGTTTGTTCGGCAATGCCGCGAATAGTTTCCAGAAAACCCTCTATTTCGGTACTTTCATTTTTGAGTTGATTGACATCCTCATACAAACTATTGGTCACTTGTTGCAGACTTTTTAACGATTGTTGGGAGTCACCAATCAGCTCGGCGCCGGCAGAGGCTTTTTCGTTGGCTTGATTGGCGACATCGCTGATGCTGTCGATGCGACCGGCGATATCGAGGATGGAGTGGATCAGATTGCCTAGTGTGCTATTGATATGCTCAAAACTTGCTTCTTGCTCGGCAGTGTCTTTTTGCATGCTATTGCTGGTTTGCGACATGCTATTCGTGGACTTTTCGAGCTGTTTCGAAAGGCTTTCGACTTGCCCAAAGGATTGCGCAAAAATTTTCATCATACGATTGAATAATTGAGCAATATCACCGCCCTCTGAGCCCTCTTCAATGTTAATTTGAATATTGAAATCCAGGTTTTCAACATCGCCAGTTTCATATGCTTGCACGAGTTTTTCCATACTGCTGGCGGTGCTCAGTAAAGTGGATTCCGCGCCGTGTTCGTGGATATTAAGCCCCTGATTTTCTGCAATTGAGCTGACTCGGAATCTGCCAATCATTTTCAATAAACCAAAGATAAGCACTCCCATACCGAATGACCAAATAAACACTAAGGCCACGCCCTTGAGCTGCACACCCAGTTGTGCCCAGAGGCCGCCTGCCGTTAGAGTCGCTTCCGGAACAAAAAATACCAGCCCAATAGTACCCCAAACACCGGCCACGCCATGGGCAGAAATAACATTTACCGGGTCGTCTATTTTTAGCACGTGCAGTAAGATTTCTTCAGATATATAGACGATGACTCCGCCGATAAGGCCCAGACAGACCGCACCAATAGGTGAAACCCAGGGGGCACTGGCGGTTATCGAAACCAGACCGCCGACTATGCCATTGAGTAGTTTTTCCACAGGTACCAGACCCCTGGAGAAAACTGAGCTGACACAAAAGCAAGCGATGCCGCCGGCGGCGGCGGCAAGTACGGTGTTGAGGATGACTAAGGCAAGATCGGCATTAAGTTCCAGCAGGCTGCCGCCGTTAAAGCCAAACCAGCCAAAGGTCAGTATCAACACCCCCATAACAGACAGTATTAAAGAATGGCCATGAATTTTATTGGCCTGCTTTTTATCGTTAAAGCGACCCTGGCGGGGGCCCAATAACCAGGCACCAGCCAAACCGATCCAGGCACCGACGGAGTGAACCACGGTCGAACCCGCAAAATCCATCATTCCCTGATTCGCCAGCCAACCATCCCCCGACCATATCCAATGGCCGACAATGGGATACACAAGCGAAGACACCAGAACGGCCATTAGCGCATAGCCAGAAAATATCATGCGTTCAGCCACAGCGCCAGAAACAATGGTTACCGCGGTGCCGGCAAAGGTGGCCTGAAACAATAAGAAGACGAGCGTCGCGGGCTCATTGACATTGTTGTAGGCAAAGCTATCGGTACCAATAAGGCCAGAAGCAGAAGCACCAAACATCACCCCATAACCCACCAGCCAGTACATTAAAATAGAAACCACTAGATCAATGATGTTTTTGGCCGCGACATTGATGGAGTTCTTGGCACGCGTCAGGCCGGATTCCAGCGCAGCGAAACCGCCCTGCATAAATAGAACCATAGCGGCTGCAATCACTAGCCACAATATATCAACGTTACTGCTTAAGCTTTCAACCGTCATAAACTACCTGCCCCGCTTTTCTGGAAGGTTTTTTTTGCAGTGGATTAATTTAGGGTTAATCCTTATTTGAGCCGCGCGTTCTCGATTTTCAATGACGTTTATGTTAAAGGAGTCGACGACTGACCGAGCGGTAGAGTGTAAACTGTGATAACAGTTATCAGCGTGAAGCGACAAAGACAAAAAAGAATAAAGCAGTTGAGATCATTGCTTCCTGGAGTTAACTTACGGTCAAATGCAGTACAAATGCCTGTACAGATTTTATTTTACAGGAAACACTCAATAACACGCGGTCATAAGCGAGTATAGACCAGATTCACAAAGGTATTGGCCGTTGTTAGTGGGCTTATAGCAAGGGTAAGCCACCTTTTTGGCCTTAGGCACATATAAACAAGGCGCGAGCGCATATCCCGCAATAATGATGGATTTGATAGTGGCGGATAAAAAGTCACCAATTTCATCATTCAAGCCAGCGTGGTGGAGTGTGTAGCTTGTCCCTGCCTAGCTTGTGCTTTGCCTATAATGGAGCAAAAATTTATGAAATGTCCTGACTGTTCTTCTTCAGTGATGGTGAGAATTGATGGTAATGTCTATCGATGTCTGGGGTGTGAACAACTATATCGTGAAACAAAACCCAGCTTCAAACGCTTCGACAAGTATGTGGCTGTGCTAGGGATGATGATTTTATTTGGGTTCATCATTTCAAGCAGGTTACAGGGTGACTTGGTGTTTTGGTTCTTCTGTGGTTTCGTGCCCTATGGTTTATTCAATATATTTTACCTGCTTTTAAGATATTCCCGCTTAACCAGAACAGGGGATATGGTTAAAATTGAAAATAAATAGCAAGCGCTGTTACTCGCAATAATTTTTGTAGTATCACAAATTGTTCGTTGTTGCGAGCCTTGGGTGCTGAGGACGATTGTATGATGGAGGCTCGATTACTTTTGCATTTACTAAGCAGTGTATTCTTTTCTCTAAACTGGGTAGTAGTAGGTCTTATGATCAATCCAATATCCGCAGAAGCACAACCATCGTTTAATCCCAATCTCTTAGGTATTAAAATACACCACCAAGCTGTCTGAAATTACACTATTTCAACAAACCTAGTTGCTCGCCAATTTGTAAGCCAGTATTTGGATCGCCTCTTGACTGTCCAGCTTGGTGGTTAATTTGTTATATGTGCAGGAAAGCAGTTCGCAAGCAATGGCCTTTGCCAACTGACACGATCCCAGGCCATCCCCCCCACGCACTTTTAGCATCAAGTAGGTGGCAAATAATGTGCGGGTTTCACCTACATCGGATTTGGTATAGTGGTGCACTTTTTCATAAACTGTCTGCATCATGCCCACCACAGGAACTGCTTTTGTCAGTGCGCGTCTCTTTTTCTTTGTCTTCTGCGCTATTGCATAATCGAGAATCTGTTCGCAGGTGATAAAATTCTCACTACAACAGCAGCTAAGATTTTGCAGTTTCATCTTTTCTAATCTATTGATATGTCCATGGGTGCTGTAAGCGGCAAGGAGGGTGGGTATTGATCCAATAACAGGGATTGATGCCGCAGTTGTGGCAATGCTAAGACTTAACCCGCCAGCGGTTTTGGAGCGCTTTCTTACCTGAGCTTTTAATAATTCCCGCGACTGAGGGTTGAAGCGTTCAAATGCAATATTGTCATCGTAAAGTTCGCCATATTCATTGTACATTAGTGATTTGCTCCCGTTGAATTAGTGGAACCAAGCCTTTGTTTGTTAGACATTAACCCCAGTGCACAAATAATCAGGGCAAGGTGATTTTACAATACGTGGAAAGATTAGCAAGCGCTTCTTACTATCCGGCTTAGAGAAAGAATACACTGTCATTTCAAACCTTCGGAGGCAGGAGCCGACGTAGAGCGTCAGGACGTATTGACAGCGTGTTTGAAATGACAGTGTATGTTTCCAAGTGCCCCCTTAGTAAATTTGCCTATCGGGCTCTTATCGGGCTCTGCTTCCTCGCAAAATACTGGCATAATGCTTGCACTTTATAGACCGTCAAGAGATCACTATGAGCCACCCCAAACCCAGAATAAAACCGGCTAATCCTAACTTCTCCTCAGGGCCTTGCAGCAAGCGGCCAGGTTACGATGTCAGTGCTTTAGACCTGTCCGCCCTCGGTCGCTCTCACCGAGCGGCTGTTGGCAAATCGGCGTTACAGCGTGCCTGTTATCAAACGGCTGAGCTACTGGGACTGCCAGAGTCTTACCGCGTGGGTGTGGTACCCGCTTCGGATACCGGTGCGGTGGAAATGGCTATGTGGTCACTATTGGGTGCCCGGCCGGTAGATGTACTCGCGTGGGAGTCATTTGGCCGTGGCTCAGTTTGAAGATGCTGATGATCAGTTTGAAATGGCTCTGTTTCCAAATCAGCAGTTGAATCCGAACAAAAATAGTATTTTTTCAAATTTCAAGGACCACTCACGAACAGCTGATAAAAATAAAGAATTGTTTG
>JBCBZU010000409.1:0-2648 GCA_039815165.1 Pseudomonadota bacterium | reverse complement strand
CCCAGATCCAGCACCGCTTCGACTTCGAGTGGAACGAGGAGCGCTACGACCGGGTCATCACGGCCAAGACCGCGTTGCTCTACGCGAAATGCGGTAAAGTCTTAAGATTTTAATAATGGAGAACAGGAGAATTTAGGCTCGGAAAAGCAGGACATATTTTTCCCGCACGCTGTTGATTTTAAACTTATTTACTCAGAACACGCCTTTGCCAAATTCCCACCGTAGCCGAATCCCGAGCCCCGATGGTATTCTGGGAAGCCCGGTTTTCCCAGTAACATTCAGCACCCTTTAAGTTGGTGATAAGCTATGATTCTTTTTTCTTCTAAAGATGCTATGGATCAAGCCAGTTTTCACTGGAGTCCCTTGCCCCTGCCAATAGCCGCTGTCCTCATTGGGGCAATCGGTTTGCCACGGCCACTTTTACAAACAAAACGCCATGGGCTGTCGTGAAGTGGCTGGCAAGCGAATTGTTTGTAGGAGGCAGTATAAGTCTAACGTTTTGAGAATTGAGGCTTTTTGCGTGCTTTTCGCAGGCCTACCTTCTTGCGCTCAACTTCACGGGCATCGCGAGTCACATAGCCCGCAGCACGTAGAGGCTGACGATTGGCCTCATCATATTGCATTAATGCACGAGTTAAACCATGGCGAATTGCCCCGGCCTGGCCAAAGCTGCCACCGCCTTTCACGGTGGCGTTAATATCGAACTGATCCATGGATTCAAGTAACTCAAGGGGCTGGCGTACAATCATACGCGCCACTTCACGACCGAAGTACTCATCAAGAGAACGGCCATTGATGGTGATAGCGCCACTGCCTTTTTGAATAAATACGCGGGCCGTAGAGGTTTTGCGGCGGCCCGTGCCATAATACTGGGTTGCTGACATAAAGGGTCTCCTGAGGGTTAAAGGGTCAATTCTTGCGGTTGCTGGGCAACATGGGGATGCTCAGTACCCGCATAGACTTTTAGTTTTTTAAACATCGCACGACCCAGAGGGCCTTTGGGCAGCATGCCTTTCACTGCGCTTTGAATCGTACGTTCAGGAGCTTTGTCAATTAGCTTTTCAAAGCTAATCGACTTTAACCCACCGGGATAGCCTGTATGGCTATGGTAGATTTTGTCTTTGGCCTTGTTACCGCTCACGTGTACTTTTTCGGCGTTGATCACAACAATGTAATCACCGGTGTCAACGTGAGGGGTGTATTCAGGTTTGTGTTTACCGCGTAAACGAGTAGCAATTTCTGCGGCCATACGACCCAGTATCTTGCCCTCAGCATCAATCAAGTACCAGTCTCGCTTAACGGTTTCTGGTTTGGCACTAATAGTCTTCATGTTATATTTGCCTGTGGAGTATAGAAAGGTCGAGTGAGACCTTCAGGTAGGACCCTCAAGTACACCCCTAAAAGTGGGGCACTAAAAAGCGTCTTAAAATAAGGAGGGCGGATTTTATACTAAGGTCCGCTGAGGCTCAAGTTGTTTTCTTGCCACTTCTTGGTTTTTTTAGTCTAAAAATGTTATTTCCCCGATTTCCACCATCAAAACCCACCTTTTTCGGCCAAATTCGCCCCGTAGCCAAATCCCAAGCCCCGAGGGTATTCTGGTGAACCCAGCTTTCCGGTAAAATTCAGCGCCTTTATAATCACACGCGACTGGGCAGAGTGCGCGCGGGGTACGGATAAATGCAGGCTCAAGTCTGGGCTTGCTGTGAGGAACGAACCTGCAAGCACTGTTACAGCCGGTCGGGTGGGCAGTGCGTCCGACTACGACTTACACCTTACGTTTTACAGAGTGACTCACTCTCCAGCCACTCCTCAAGTCGCTTGGCGCCTTGGCTTACTGCGAAGCCCGCAAGACACGTGACGAGCGGAGTTAGAATCATTGAATGCCCTGTAAACAAAGGCCTCAGTTTGGGGCCCTTTGATTTAATAATTCACTAGCCCAAGATGACGATTGCCTAGTCGGTAAAATCGCTATAACATGGACAACTCTATCCATGACTCGGTAATAAATCATGTAGGGAAAGCGTTTTGCACGCGTCATATAAAGACTATTTGTCGGAGTTTTAGGGTGGATACCCGCATAGATTTTGAGTGCTTCCAAGTCAGCAAATAGACTTTGTAAAAAATACTGCCCTAATCCTTTTCGCTTCTTGTCGTAAAATTCTTCTCCAATATCAAGGTCTTGAGAAGCACTGATAAGTAGAATAATTTCATCACTACCCATTGAATTTACGTCGCTTTACTACATCTAACGGGATACATTCTTCCTGTCCACTTTCCAGCGCTTCAACACGTTTTTGGAGGATGGGTTCATGCCAGTCTGGCGCATCAACGTCATCATCATCCAGGGCACTCCAGAGTGCCTCCATGGCCTGAAGTTTTTCATCTACACTCATTTTTTCAATATCAGACTGTTTCATCGACTCACCTTTCACTTATGGTCACGAACCTAAGCATACCAATATTCTAACTATCACTCCATCTTTGCCGGATGTGTGGCTCTATGAATTTCACTCAATTTCTCAATCGATACTCGCGTATACACTTCGGTCGTTGATAAATCACTGTGTCCCAGCATCGCCTGGATAAAACGGATATCTGCACCGTTCTCCAGCATACTACCCAGCTTAAAGAAAAGAATACACTGTCAT
>JBCBZU010000228.1:0-4466 GCA_039815165.1 Pseudomonadota bacterium | reverse complement strand
CCTAAAAACCGCAGTTGAACACAGAATTTGGGCTGAGAGATAAGGCCGCAAGACAAGGCGTCGCTCGCCGGCAATGGCCGTAGCCTTTTTTAACAGAGAGCCAAGAGTGACAACGCCGTATTGCGGCCTTAGATCCAGCCCAAATCTGTGTAGCGTTTTTTAACTCACCCTATGGGTGAATAAGAAGTAAAGTATTTTTGTTGGTATATCAGTGTCTTATGTGAGAAATAAGCGGTCAACTGCGGTTTTTAGGTTTAATCAAGCGCTCGATAAGAAAACACTACCGCTATGGCGAGTTCGACTGCCGTTGCTTGTGAAGAGTGATAACAGCCATGTAACAATACTTGCTTGCACGCCTAAGCAACATTCAGGAGCATAAAATGACTGCGCTAAGCCTGATGGTGCAGGGCACTACCTCAGATGCGGGTAAAAGTATTTTGGTGGCAGGCTTATGCCGGCTGCTAAAGCGTCGGGGACTCAAGGTTGCGCCCTTTAAACCGCAAAATATGTCACTCAACAGTGCGGTGACCATCGATGGTGGGGAGATTGGTCGCGCCCAGGCGCTACAGGCTCAGGCCTGTGGCCTGGCACCGCACACGGATATGAACCCGGTCTTACTCAAGCCTTGCTCTGATACCGGTGCACAGGTGATTATTCATGGTCGCGTGCTGAACAATATGAATGCTAAAGACTACCATCGCTATAAGCCCATTGCCCTGAAAGCCGTATTAGCGTCTCACCGTCGCTTGCAGCAACAGTATGACGTGATTCTGGTGGAGGGTGCAGGTAGCCCCGCAGAAGTCAATTTAAGAGACAATGATATTGCCAATATGGGCTTTGCCGAAGCCGTTGACTGCCCGGTAATCATTATTGCGGATATAGATCGCGGCGGTGTTTTTGCCCATCTGGTGGGGACCTTGGACGTGCTGTCTGAATCTGAGCAAGCGCGCATTAGTGGCTTCGTTATTAACCGTTTTCGTGGCGATATTAATTTGCTAAATCCGGGCTTGGACTGGTTGCAGCAGCGAACACAAAAACAAGTTTGGGGTGTTATTCCTTATTTACATGGCCTGTATCTGGACGCAGAAGATGCGCTGACCGTTCAACAAAAAAAGGATGCCGACATCACCTGTCGTATTGCGGTGTTGGTACTTGCGCATATCAGTAATCATACCGACTTTGATGCACTGCGCCTGCACGCCAATGTCGATTTGCAATATGTGGCACCGGGTCAAGAGCTACCCAATACGGACTTGATTATTCTGCCTGGCTCTAAAAATGTACGGGGCGATCTTGCTACATTGCTTGACTGTGGTTGGGATAGCGCCATACGTCGCCATTTGCGCTATGGGGGCAAGGTGATGGGTATTTGCGGTGGTTATCAATTACTGGGTGAAACCATTGCTGACCCAGAAGGGATAGAAGGCGAAGCGGGCGACTCAAAAGCCTTGGGAATATTGCCGATGACAACAGAGTTAAAGCCACAAAAACAATTAAAGCAAATCAAAGGCAAGTTACTGTTAAACAAGTCAGAGGACTGCGAAATTAGCGGTTATGAAATCCACTGCGGCGAAAGCCATGTAGCCGGGCAATACCTGCCCTTGGTGAAACTAAGCGATGGTCGCGACGAGGGTATGATCAGTGACGACAACTTAGTGATGGGTACTTATATGCACGGTCTGTTTGATCAGCCGCAAGCGTGTAAACAACTACTGTCCTGGGCGGGTGCCAGTGAATCTGAGGCCGTTGATCTCGATAGTATTCGCGAGCAGCAGCTCAATCGCTTAGCTGATTATCTGGAAACATCATTGTCTGCTGCATTTTTTGAAAAATACTTTGCGAACTTTAGCGATAATAATACCAGAGATGATTTAGCGGCAGATGTGTTTTCAGCTGCTTCCCATGAAAAAAAATCTCGTAAAAAAAAATCGCCTAAAAAAAACAGCACAACGTGAACAGCTCTTCATTAAAGCGTATCGCACCTGTGCCCACCATTATAGGCTTAAGCATCCTGTTGACCCTGGCGATAATCGCTGCGCTTGTCTTGGGTGCGGTTTCTATTTCGCCAGAGAGTCTTTATGCACTGGTATTTAATCAGCCTTTAAGCCTGCAAGATAAAACCATTGTGCTCAATATTCGATTGCCTCGGGTACTGCTGGCCGCCTGTATTGGTGCCATATTGGCTGTTTGCGGTGCGGTGATGCAGGGCTTATTTCGCAACCCCCTGGCTGACCCATCGTTAATTGGCGTCACCGCGGGTGCCTCTCTGGGGGCCAGTATTGTGATCGTATTATTCGCCAACCAACGCTGGCTGGGTCTACCGATGATCTCCCTCGGGGCATTTGTGGGTGGCATCTGTGCGGTGGCCTTTGTCTATGGCCTATCAAGGCGCGGTTATGGGAGCTCGGTCGCGACCATGTTACTCGGGGGGATTGCGATTACTGCTTTAGCCGGCAGCATTAACAGTTTGCTGGAGTTTTACGCCAGTAACGACATGTTGCGCAGAATGAGTTTGTGGCAAATGGGCAGTTTAGACGGCGCTAATGCTTCACAAGTGCTGCTAGCCCTTGTTGTAGTGCTGGTTTTGTGTATGGTGTTGCCACCTTTTGGTCAATCACTGAATGCCTTGCTGCTGGGTGAGTCAGAAGCCAAGTCCTTGGGTATTGACACCGAGCGTTTAAAGAAAGCCCTAATTGTATTCGTGGCGGCCGGTGTCGGTATTTCCGTGGCGCTTGCCGGGACGATTGCCTTTATTGGCTTGGTCGTCCCCCATATCTTACGCCTACTCATCGGCCCGGATCATCGCTTCTTAATGCCTGCCTCAGCCCTCGGTGGCGCGCTACTGTTAGTGCTGGCAGATACCCTGGCGCGAACAGTAATGGCACCGACAGAACTGCCGGCGGGTTTGCTAACGGCATTGATTGGCGTGCCTTTTTTTATTTCACTGCTGCAAAGACGTTATGTCTATGGTCTCGCTTAAGCATGCTTAGGGTCAACAAGCTCACTGTCTCAGCCCAGGGTGTTAGACTTTTAGACAATGTATCCTGTCAGCTTAATGGCGGTGAGGTGCTGGCGATTATTGGCCCCAACGGCGCCGGCAAAACCACCTTGCTCAATACCATTCTGAACCAAGTACATCCAGGCCAGCATGTGCAAGGCAGTATCGAGGCTTGTGGCAAAGCCTTTACTCAGTGGTCGCCCAAAATGCGCGCCCGCCATATGGCATTATTACCCCAGCTCAGTTTATTAAATTTTCCCTACACCGTTGCCGAGGTGATACAGTTGGGCCGTATCCCACACCAGAGCGGAAAAACCATTGATCAGGAGATAGTCAATGAAGCATTGGTGGCTCTGGATATCGTTCATCTAAAACAAAGATTGTACACCCAGTTATCCGGTGGAGAAAAACAGCGTGTACAGTTGGCGCGAGTGATGACCCAAATTTGGCGAGAACAAGATGCCAGGCAACGGCTGCTGCTATTGGACGAACCCACATCGTCCTTGGATCTGGGTCATCAACAACGATTCATGGAGCAGATTCGCTGTTTCGCCAATCAGGGCGTTGCTATTGTGATTATCGCCCACGATATTAATCTCGTATCACACTACGCAGATTATGTATTGGCACTAGCCTGCGGCCATGTGCTGGCACAAGGCCAGGCCCAACAAGTGATCCAGGCGGATCTTATAAACTCCCTGTATCAGGTCAATACAAAGCTTATCGCCCACCCCGATACCCAAAATTCTATTGTGGTGTTTAGGTAAATTGTCATGAAAAAACTCATCCTGGGCGGCGCCCGCAGTGGTAAAAGCCGCTATGCAGAACAACAGTTGGAAACGATCGCCCAACAGCATGGCCAGCAATTAATCTACGTGGCTACCGCTACGGCAGGTGATCGTGAAATGGCCCGGCGCATTCAGTACCATCAACAGCGCCGAGCTTCCCAGTGGCAGTTAGTGGAGGAGCCAGTGGAATTAGCCTCACGGCTGCAGACTTACAATGATAAACGCTACGGCATACTTATTGACTGCCTGACACTGTGGTTAAGCAATGCCTTGATTCGCGATGACTGGGCAGAGCTAAAAGCGTCTTTTATTAAGGCTGTCGATGAATCTGAGGCCACTATATTCTTGGTGAGTAATGAGGTGGGCTCAGGCATTGTTCCACTGGGCGAGTTATCCCGTCAGTTTGTTGATGAAAGTGGTTGGCTACACCAAGAGTTAGCCACACTATGCCAACAGGTGACTTTAGTGGTTGCAGGCCTGCCGCTGGTAATTAAATCGACGCGATAAACGTGGTTGTTATACGTGGGAAAAGTTTGCAAAACGCGTCAGCGGTCTTGGCGGTAGTCTCGATCAATGGTGGCGTTTCGCGGGTTAGACGACCGGTAACGAAGATCAGCAGGTGGGTTGCGTTGCCTAGGATGAAAATCCCCAAGACCATGCGGATCGCCCACCGGCTCAAT
>JBCBZU010000146.1:0-5942 GCA_039815165.1 Pseudomonadota bacterium | reverse complement strand
CCTAAAAGTAGCAACTATTTTTTATCCTATTATTACCAGTCTATTATTTATTTGCCCTTGCAAATTGAATGGTGACACTATCGCCATTGCTGTCCGCCTGCCAGAATGTGGCCATGCCTTCGTTGCCATCGATAATAAAGCTGGCATTATTGCTCCCTGGCGTGGTCACAGTGCCCCCCTCACTGCTGAGCGCGATATTTCGCAGTACATTGCCGCCATCGACAACATCACCCGTATCATCACTGCTGCCACCACCACCGCAGGCGCTGATAACCAATGTGATTATAATCAATAGAAAAAAAGAGGGTTTTAAAGTGTTCATTGTTTACTCCTAATTTGATATCTCTTTGCTCATTGTTGTTTTGGGGGCATCTCCAAAAATTGTCTTTTTCCGTGATCGCGGCGCAAGCGCCGTATTCGAATCCTTATGTACCCCCTAGTACACTGCGGTTCTCCGTGCGGTGCTTGCTTGATCTCACGAAACAATACTAATTTTAGAGCTGCCCTTAATCTGCCTTATATGCCTCTGAATGCGACCACAACCAAACAATAGAACCGATCCATTCGGTCTCGGTATAAGTTGGGATAAGTGTTTGGGAATAAGTGTCTGGGAATAAGTGTCTGGGTCCATCAAGTGCTGGCTGTTATTTTCAACCAATACGATACCTCCGATGTACATCGGTCATACCAGCATCGGCAAGTCCTAAGATCGTGCCTTTATCTGCATTGTGGACATTAACGCTGATAATACCCAAATCCAGTTTATCTTTAGCTAATGCGCCTAGGTTTTGCATGGCTTGGACGTATTGCTCGCCATCACCGCTTGTGAGCCCTTCGATAATACGGGCACTGCCAGGTTAGGCACGAGGTCGTTTTTCAATTGGGTGGCTTGAGCACTGTTAATCTCTCCATCAGGACCAAGCAATAAAATAGACCCCACGGCCTGGTTTTGGGTTTGTGATAAAAACAGGTATCTTGGAAAGCAATTGATCAAAAAATATATGCTCCGACCCTGTTTCTTACCCCTGCTCCTTTGGGCGCCACATTGTATTGAATACACATTAAACACTCAATAGTTATTTACGTGTCACAACTCTCATTTTGCAAAAGTTAAACAAGTAATGTTGATTTGCGCACAAGCTCTTATTGTTTATTGTCAACGGCTCGCCAGGCTATCGGTAGCCCTCTTCTTAAAAACATTAATGGGGCGGGGGCTGCTAATATAGAGACACCGCAGCAGAATAACCACTACGGTGCCATTTACAGGGAGTGAGTCCATTCATCATCTATCAGCGTCATCCTTCTTTCCTTGCTCAATCCTTTGCTGCGTCCTGCACAGGTATAATGCAATAAAGCGCGCCAGCGGTATGTAGGCGAATACAAGGTGTGTTTGTAGGATATTTCGTGCAAATAAAGATTGGGACGATTGAAAGAAGGTTGAGAGAACAGGTCTAAAAAGCTATTCTCTAAAAAATGAAAACAGCTTTTTTTTCATGCTTTTCATTAAGTAGTTGTCGCGTATTTCATCAATATCAACACCGTAGCTGCCGGGCTCAAGATCTTGCACAATTTCGATTTTTTCAACCTCATCAGGATGCTTTGTGCCCGCATCCAGCAAGGCCTGTTTGCGGCGTTCGTCTTCTGCGAGATCCACCAGTACATGTTTACGCAAAGGCTGCTTTAAGGCGTTTAGTAATAGCATGACTTTAGGCTTTAGGCGGCGGTCAAAGTTTTGCTCAACAACCACGCCCACTTCACCAGTGGTTAACTCCACCAGTGTGCCTGTCGGGTATAGTCCAATCCCGCGAATAAATTCAACCACTAAATCTTCCTGAAATTCAACCCCCCTCAACTCATAAAGTCGGGAGACCGCCCGCGATGGAGGAACGGACTTCTTGGCGCCACGGGGATTGGTAATCTCATCATAAAAGGTGACGATGCCGGCAATTTTGCCCAACAGAGGAATCTTATCGCCACGCAAGTGTTCAGGAAATCCACTGCCATTGAGGCGTTCACAGTGGGTTTTAACGACCGCGATCACGCGCGGTTCAACACCGGGTAATCGACGTAAAATCTCTATGCCACGATCGATAAAGGTTTCAAATTCTGCTTGTTCTTGGGTATTTCGATCCGCTTTAAACAGCAGTTCTTTAGGAATATGGGTTTTACCCACGTCTTTTAAGAGGACCCCCAAGGCCAGGATATCCAACTCTTTTTTAGCCAAACCGGCATGGCGACCAAATAAAATGGCCCAGACCGCAGAGCGTACCGCATGCCCATAGGTGTGTTCATCAGTTTCACGAATACGAGAAAGCCAGGTAAAGGCATCAGGATTGCGCAATACACTATCCACCATATCGCTGGCGGCGCGACGGGTTTCATAAACAGAGGCAATGGTGCCACTGTCTATATGGGACATAACCTCACCTACTGCACTAAACACACGCTGATGTAGCTGTCGGGCACGCTTAACCTCCTTGTCGAGAGGCTCATGATCGGTATAGGTATTGGGATTAACTTTGATGGGTTCTACCACTATCGAGGCACTTAAATCTTTAAATCGCCTGGAGGTCTTTTTCTTGGCGGAGGGCTCCATAATGGTAAGGCTGGACTTACCGGGCGATAAGCCCTTGATAATATCGATATAAACGTGATTGCAGTGGGTTTTAAGATTTTTGACCTCATCCAGGTCGCGCACGTAAAAGCCCTGAATGGGAAAAGGTGTCTGCGTCCACGGGCGATCCAGACCAGAGATAAACATGCCGACAATCACTTCGTCAACATTGATTTTGACTTGCTTAATACTCAACTAAAGCACCCTACTTGTTATCATTTTTGATGACTTTGGCGATAAACGCTCTCCTGTATTCTGGAAAAACAGTCGCAGACCTTAATTAATATATCAAAAAGCCTCATTCTTCAACTACTTTGTCTGCTTTTTGGACAATTGTTCCACTGCCTGAAAAAAAGCGCCCACATTTTCGGGGGTCGCCATAGGTGTTACGCCATGTCCTAGATTAAAAACATGCCCAGAGCCTTCACCAAAACCGTCCAATATCGTCGCCACCTCTTGGCGTATACGCCTCGGGTTAGTATATAAGATGGCCGGGTCCATATTGCCTTGTAGGGCGACCTTGTCACCTACCGTTTGTTTGGCTTGCGCAATATCGGTGGTCCAATCGAGACCCAGGCAATGGGCGCCCGTTTCCGCCATGGATGTTAACCACTGGCCGCCACCTTTTGTAAACAGGATAACCGGCACATTGTGGCCATCATGCTGTTTGATAAGCTTATCGATAATGCGCTTCATCGGGTTGAGAGAAAACTCATGGTAAGCCTTATATGACAAGGCACCACCCCAAGAGTCAAAGATCTGCACAACCTGAGCGCCGGCACGTATTTGAGCATTCAGATAATCGATAATGGATAGGACTAATGTATCGAGTAGCCGATGAAACAACTCAGGCTGGGTGTAGAGCATTTGCTTGGTTTTAGCATAGTCCTTACTCGAGCCACCTTCCACCATATAGGTCGCCAATGTCCAAGGACTGCCCGCAAAGCCGATTAAGGGTACTCGTCCGTTTAACTCGCGGCGGATCAAACTCACCGCATCAGTAACATAACCAAGGTCTCTGAGGGTATCTACCACCGGCAAGGCCTCAATATCGGCCTCAGAAGAAACAACTTTCTTAAATCGCGGCCCCTCTCCGGTTTCAAAATACAGGCCCAAACCCATGGCATCGGGAATCGTCAGGATGTCTGAAAACAAAATCGCGGCATCAATGGCAGAATAGCGGTCCAGAGGTTGTAGCGCCACTTCACAGGCTAACTGTGGATTGCTGCACAAACGCATAAAATCCCCCGCCTGGGCACGGGTGGCGCGATATTCAGGCAGATAACGACCCGCCTGGCGCATCATCCATACAGGCGTCCGGTCAACGGGCTGCTTGAATAGGGCCTTAAGCAGGCGATCATTTTTTAATTTGGGCATGTTAGACATAAAAGAGTAGAGCGATTGCCACCTAAAGAGGATATTTTATGATTTCCCCGAACATTACACCAGTCAAGCTTAGATAGGACTGAAAATTAACACATAACTTCATCTGTAGTCGGCGCTTAGCGGATTTGGAAAAAGTAAGAAAAAGTTGTAGTTACTTATATTTTCATCCGCTAATTTTTCATTAAACATTTCCATATTACACAAATGACTGCTGGTGGAAAAAATTCTTTCACTAATCTCGATGTCTGTTGAATACACTGGCGGCGAACAATTTTCCTTTACCAATATTAATGCCGCCCGTCATCCAAATTTTTCTGTAAATACTGTTAAGCAGTATTGCTCTGCTGCAATTTATTTCTTATATCCATCCACACCTTGCCCAGCATATTTTGTCCACGCTGATCACGGCCAATCCCCCAGTAGTGATCATAGAGAGAGGTTTCAATCAGTAAGGCCTCGTTGGTTGCCAGCAAGGCATTTTTGACCTGTTCATATTCCAAGGCTTTGCGATACAGTGCCCGGGTCATCCATAAGCGCCGCTTATCTTTCCAGCCATGCACTTTTCGCTTTAGCCAGCGATTGCCGGCTTTATGTGCCTGACGGCCAGTGTTTGCGGTTAATATGATTTTTTCATAGGGCAGGCCTTCAAACTTATGGGCCTGATAATAGTGTTCGGCTGTTGGCCATACGCGGTCTTCCAGTTGGAAGCTGTGGTTAGAGACAGTAGCAAAAAAGTGTTGTTTGTCGAGGCGTGAAAAGCGAATGGCATTTTCTAAAGTGGGATCGTGTTCGAACATTAGGATGTCTCAAAAAATTAGCATAGCGTATTGCTTATTTAGACTCCAGTATCAAAACGCCATTATCGGTGCGCAAATTGACCCGGCTTAAAAAACTATTGCCTAACAAGGTCACCGGCAAGGCATCGTCCAGACTGACCGACGCTCTCACATTATATTGGGTAATCTCACCCACCGTTACTTTGTTCAGGGTAACCAGGCGAGTGGGCTTGAGACCATTGGCGGTACTGGAATAGCTGGGCTGGCCTGCTTCATAGTCAATACCTAAACGTTTAGCCGTCGATAGGTTAATTGCGATAATACTTGCACCCGTGTCCACGACAAAATCTACATAGCGGCCATTAATTTGACCGCGCACCCAGTGGTGGCCGCCACTCTGGCTGGCAATACGCACGGTTTTTTTGTTCACTTCCTGATACTGGCCGCCCACCTGCCTGGATAAACCGACTCGCTGGCGCTGACCGTTAATTTCCAATAGCGCATCGCGGCTGGTGGCTTCAATAAGCCTTACTCCCTGTTGACTCTTGCCTTGTTTTAACAGCACTTGCTCACCATCAATAATAAGTAAGGCGGCACCTTTAAATAAACCTTTAACGGTGACTGAGTCAGCGGCCCATAGCATAGTGGGTAAGGCTAAAAGCGCAACAATAAACAGTATGATTTTCACGTTAACCACCTCGATACATGGATTATAAGCGCCAGGCATAAACCAGCATAGATGCCGGCCAGCACATCGTCCAGCATAATACCCAGGCCACCGCTGACTTGTTGGTCTGCCCAGCGAATGGGCCATGGTTTTACAATATCGAACAAACGGACGAAAATAAAGCCACCGATAAGCCATCCGTAACTCAGCGCTTGCCCCATTAAGGGCAAGGCCAGCATGGTTAACCACAGGCCAACAAATTCATCCCAAACAATGGCCGGATGATCGTGAACACCTAAGGCCTTAGCGGTAAATCCGCAAAGATAAACGCCGATGCCAAAGCTGATCACCACAACTAAAAGTTGTAAGGATAAGGGTAACAAGGCAATCAACAGATAAAAAGGAATCGCCGCTATCGTACCAAAGGTGCCTGGCGCCTTGGGCGCTAAACCACTGCCCAGGCCAAGTGCCAGCCATTGCCGGGGTTGCTTTAACAGGG
>JBCBZU010000123.1:0-6346 GCA_039815165.1 Pseudomonadota bacterium | reverse complement strand
TATAGGTGATTTGATAGAAGCCGTACCGCAATAATCTGACGGGAACCGAATTATTCAGCCGGATGCGTTTAAAAAAATGATTTTTTTAATGAATGTAATGCCTGATAAAAAGCTCAACAAAAAGACACCCCGGCATCCACCGGGTAAATACACCTGCAGCTCTACAGCACTTGCCACTGAGGAATCCAGCCTATATGTTTGCCCGTTTGCTGCAAAATGATGTTCTGGCCAACCTGGCGTTTTTATTAGTCATCATTATTGGCTTGTTGTCCTACCTATCGATGCCGCGACAACAGGATCCGGAAGTTAATTTTAACTGGATACAAATCGTCACCGCTATGCCAGGCGCGGCCGCTGAAGATATTGAGCGGCGAGTGACCAACCCACTGGAAGATGCCATTAACAATATTACCGATATTCGTTTTTCACTTTCACAAAGCCGTGATAATTTATCGCTGATTGTTATTCGCTTTAATGACCTCAGCCCGCGCGAATTCGATAAGCGGGTTGCCGACTTACGCCGGGAAATTCAAAATAAAGAATCCCAATTACCCGATGCGGCTGAAACCCCGTTCATACTTGAAATTACCACATCCAATGGATTTCCAAGCGCTACCGTCATGTTGACAGGCCCCGCCTTAGACGAAAACCTGCGGCGCTATGCCAAGCGAGTCAACGATGATTTAACTCGTTTAAGGGAGGTGGATCGAGTCAGCGATAGCGGTTTTTCTGAACCAGAGCTACGGGTTAATCTGCGACCTGATCAGCTCAGTGCACTGGGCTTAAATCCAAGTGACATTACCAGCCAAATCCGTAATGTTTTTCAAGATATTTCTGCGGGCGATGCCGATGTGGGCAAACAAAATTGGCTGGTTCGACTCGTTGGCACCCATAACGATCCGAAAAAACTCAGCGATATACTCATAAAAACCCAGGCAGGCGAAGTGCCTCTCAGCACCATCGCCACGGTTGAACGCGGTCGTGAAGACCCCAGTGAACTGATTACCTATAAAGGCAATCCAGCGATACTCTTATCTGTTAATAAATCACCCAATACAAATACTTTAACAATGGTAGAGCGGATCAAAGACTATATCGCTGAACGCAATCAATTGAGCACAGAAACCGGAGCACAACTAATATTAGTGGATGATCAAACCGAATTAACGCACAGTGCCCTGCGGGTTATGCAAAGTAATGCCCTGCTCGGCCTGCTGATGGTTTTACTGGTGACCTATATTTTTCTGGGCCTTAAAATAGCGGTGCTCACCAGTGTTGCCATTCCTTTTGTACTGGCGGGCGTGTTTTGGGTATTAAATTCTCTAGACCAAAGCCTGAACGTAATGGTTTTACTCGGCATCGTTATTAGCCTTGGAATGTTGGTAGATGATGCAGTGGTGGTGGTTGAATCAATATACTACCGACTTGAGCGCGGTGCGGATTCGCTCTCGGCCGCGATTGCGGGTTTAAAAGAAGTGTTTGCCCCGGTCACTGCCTCTGTGCTCACCACCATCGCTGCTTTTTTACCGTTGATGTTGTTACCGGGCATTATCGGACAATTCTTAAAAGTCGTGCCCATTATAGTGACACTGGCCTTGCTGCTTAGCCTTATTGAAGCCTACTGGATGTTGCCTGCACATATTATTGGCTTTAAGGTAAAACTCAATAACAAGGGCGGCATGCAAAAATGGCGACAGACTTTTCTGAAGAAATTACGGCACAAATACAGTGTAGTGCTTATTCGCGCCCTTCGCTATCCGTGGCGTATTGTCGCAATCAGTATGGCAATTATGGTCCTTGCCATTGGCCTTATTGCAGGTGGCTTAATTAAAGTCAACTTTTTTGCCAGCGATACTTTACGCATATTTTATATCAATGTGGAAATGCCCCCCGGAACAACATTAGAAAATACCTTAAAGATGGCTGAGGATATAGAATCACTGGTTAGACAAACTGTAAAACCAAAGGCGCTTCGCTCAGTGGTGAGCACGGCAGGTGAACAAGTAACCGAAACCGCGCCCTTGTCCGGCAGTGTGTTTGGCCAAATCACAGTGAGTTTACTGCCCCTTAAAAAAGGAATGGCCAGCGTCGATGATATTATTCGCTCTCTTGAAGACCCTATTGATGGCTTGGTCGGCCCAATGAATACAAGCTTTTTACGGCTTTCTGGCGGACCGCCCACCACATCTCCCATCGAGTTTAAAATTCAGGGGAGTGATTTTAGGGACATTCGCCGTGCCGCACAGGATATGATGGCGGCAATGGGCTCAATTGAGGGTATACGGGATATTAAATCTGACGATTCCAGTGGTCAAAAAGTACTTTCTTTGGAGCTGGACCAAACGGCAATCGCCAAGGCCGGATTAACGCCAAATATTGTTAGAGAATCACTGGCAACGATGATTGATGGTCAAATTATCGCTGCCTTTCAGGACCAGGGTGAAGAAGTATTACTGCGCGTAAAAGCCGAGCGCCAGGATTTTACCAGTATCGACGATATTATTGCTTACCGCTTGACCAGCCCCTCGGGTGAACTGGTGCCTTTAAGTGAACTCGTCAAAACCACCATCACTACCAGCCCAAGACAAATTATTCACTATAACTTTTTGCGAACAATCACTCTATTTGCGGATATCGACACCGAATTAACGAATACCAAAAAAGCAAACGCGGCGGTATTAAACCTTTGGCAAAGTAAAGCCGCTCAATACCCCACTTTGCAAGTCGATCGCAGCGGCCTGTTAGATGATCTCGAAGAAAGCCTTAACAGCATCATTATCTTATTTCTTTTTGGTTTGCTGTTGATGTATCTTATTATTTCCACTCAGTTTCGCAGTTATTTTCAACCGCTTATCATTTTGTTTACCGTGTGTTTGGCATTTATTGGCGTGGTTTTTGGGCTGGCGGTTAGCAGGCAACCATTCAGTTTGTTTACCATGTACGGAGCGGTGGCCTTGGCGGGCATTTCTGTCAATGCCGCAATTGTGCTTGTCTCTGCCGCCAATGACCGCCAGCGACGCGGCATTTCGGTACTACACGCAATTATTTATGCGGGTAGGCGCAGAGTGGTTCCCATACTGATTACGTCCTTAACAACCATAGCCGGATTACTGTCATTGGCACTGGGGCTTGGGGGTCAATCCGCACTATGGGGGCCGATTGCGACAGTCATCGTTTGGGGTTTGCTCTTTTCCACCTGTTTAACATTGTTTGTTATCCCTGGATTATATCTAGGCTTTGAGCGTATTAAAAATCGATTGATTAAGCAATAAACTCAGTTTCAGTGACGTTTTATTTAACCGTAGTGATATTTTTTTAACATCAAGTATACGCCCTTATTCACAAAACCCCGAAGAAGACATATTATCGACTAATGGACAGAGACCAAATTGGTCGGGCATTTTATCCGATGTTTATCGATGCACAATTCGGTTTTGTCTAAACTATGTATAACTTGTGTTTAATCTTGAACCAACATTCTTTGGAGCAATTAATGAAAATTTTACTCGTTATAAGTACTCTTTTTTTCTCGATAAGCATATTCGCCACCGACCATACCGTTGAAATGAAAAACTCAGGCAAAAATGGCATTATGATTTTTGAGCCAGCGGTGCTTAAGGTTGAGGTAGGCGATACGGTCACATTCCTGCCGACTGATTTCGCCCATAACTCTGAGTCCATTGCGGGTCTTATTCCAGAAGGCGCGACTCCATGGAAAGGTGAACTGAGTCAAAAAGTAACCGTAACAATTGACAAGGAAGGCGTTTATATTTATCAGTGCCTGCCCCATGCCATTATGGCCATGATTGGTATCATTGTTGCCGGTAAGCCAACAAATCTTGCGGATATTAAAGCAAAATCTGCTTCACTACGGGATACCTTCGCAACCAACAAGGAACGACTTGATAACTACCTGGCAGAGATTGACCAGTAATACAGGCCCCACTGCCCAGTTTAGAGAAAAGAATACGCTGTCTCATTTCAAACCTTCGGAGGCAGGAGCCGACGTAGAGCATACAAGGCGGTAATAACAGCGTGTTTGAAATGACAGTGTATTCTTTTCAAGTCCCCCGTTAGTCGCCATTCAAATTAGCCATTCAATCTTTGGTTGTTTTCTAATCAAAATAGAATAAATGGTTTGACTTTTTTCTTTATCACTACAATCGTTGCTCACTTTTTATAGAGACGCCGATTTATTTCATGCATTTTGAGCAATTTTCTTGCATATCTCAAATCCCAATAGTATATTGCGAATGATTCTCATTAGCGGCTAAGCAATATCGACTTTGCGACTGCTCATGAGCCCAACCTTACTTGTTTGTACTACTCAATACGTTTAGAGGTGTTAAATGGGAGCGCTGGCGTCAAATCCATCAACCGCATGTACTGACATGGCTTATATTGATACTAAACAGTTAATTAAACATCCCATTAATGCACAACGCCGGGAAACCATTGACAGTTCTGATCAAAAAGGTAAAAGCCGATTTCACATCGGTAAAATATGCAAAGACATATGTTTTACTCTTAGCCAGTGTCAGTTCACACATGACTATCAAGCATGCCTTCATTATTCTGAAAGAAAAACGCTACTCATATTTGGTTTAAAAGGCTATAGCTCTTTTTACTTTGCAGACTCGCCCGCTTTACACACCATTAGACAAGGCGATATTTGGTTGATCAACATTGCCAATGATGAACATCTGTATAGACACACACCAGCCGGCCAAGCAAATGAAATGCTGACAATCAAATATGCCAGTGAACGCTTAACGGACGCTTTTTCTGGCGATGTTGACGAATCGGCAATGTTTATCGATAAGATAAGTAGACTTGGACACCAGGCCTATAAAGCATTTGGTCTATCTGAGCTGATCAATAACACTTTAGATACCACCACAAAACGATTAATCGCCGAAAGCCAGGCCTTAGAACTGTTGGCACGCTGGATTGCACCCAATAAAAAAGTACAAACCAAGGCTTGTACCGGCTCGCAAAAGCTACCGTCATCAGAAATAGAAATACTCAAAAAGATAGTTGATATTATTACCAGTGATATTGTTCGCCCCCCCTCTTTACAGCAGTTAGCCGCGCAAGCCAATATGAGCCACACAAAGCTGAATCGCTGCTTTAAGAAAGTATACGGCGCGACTGTTTATTGCTGGTTACGTAACTATCGACTTGAGCGCGCTCGCTATTATTTGGATCAACCAGCAAGCAGCATCACAAATATTGCATTTCAATGCGGCTTCAGCAGTGCCAGTCACTTTGCACATGCATTTAAACAGCAATATGGCTGCTCGCCTATTGAATACCGTGCGAAAACATCTTCAGCCTTGCCTGAATTAGCCTAAAAGAACACATCTATTTTATCTTTTCAACGAAGACTAGAGGTCATTGTGTGAAATTGACTAGCCTGCCCCTACCCTTGGTTATTGCTTTTATTGCCAACGGTCTTGCATACTCTTTTTTTGTGATCACCCTGCCTATCATAGGCAGAGAAATACAATTCTCCGACACCAATACAAGTATCATCTTAGGGTTATCGGCGCTTGTCCTTACCATTGCTTCCCCCATATGGGGGCGCTTATGCGACCGCTTTGGCCGCAGGCGAGTCATTTTTATCAGTATGCTGGCCGCTTGTGTATGTTTGATCAGTAGCGCTTTGCTTATTTATCTGCGCAGAACAGAATTACTGATTGTCAGTAACGGCTTTAATTTACTACTGAGCGTACGGCTGATAAACGCTTTTTTCACTGCGGGTCTTAAACCCGGCGGGCAGGCCTACGTTGCGGATAGCACCTCTGAGTCAGATAGAGCAAAAGGCATGGGAATAATGGGAGCGGCTTTTGGCATCGGTTCCGTAATAGCGGGCATAGTGGCGATGCTATCTGGAAGTGAATATATCATGTACGCCTACGCGGGCATCGCTTTTGTAGTATTGCTTAGCTGCTTTTTTGTTTTTCTCTCTCTCCCGGAAACCTATAACATCGCGAATGTTAAGGCCGACCTATCGACCGAAAACATACCTTTTTTACGGATTGTTCCCTTTCTTGTCATCACCTTAGTGGCTTTGTGTGTGTTTAGCCTATTGCAACATATCACCAGCCTAACCCTACAGGATAAGTTTGGTCTGGTCACCGATAAGGCGATTAGAGTCGGCGGAATGACCATGATGCTGACCATGGTGGCAATGATCGCCACCCAACTCATTGTGGTGCGCAAACTTAATATTAGTCCTGTAAAGTTAATGGGTTTCATCTTCCATTCAGAATTCTCAACAGAAAACTCGAGCACACACATACACAGACCTGTTCCAGTAGATCTGCGAGGTTGAACGAAAACG
>JBCBZU010000277.1:0-3771 GCA_039815165.1 Pseudomonadota bacterium | reverse complement strand
GATCTGGCGGCATCTGCCCTGGCCACTCAGGTCAGTGACGCGATTAAAGACCCCATCAGTTTCTACCAGAACAGTCCGGAACTGGCCCGAATCGCAGTAATGGAGCTGGACTACGACACCCTTGCCAGCCTGTGGCTCCAGTACAGTGCCACCCCCGGCAGTTTACTGCCCTTACTGCGGGACTTGGACCCCTACGATGTTGCTCGGGGATTTGACATCATGGCCGCCACAGAGACCCAGGGCGTGGTCGACCTATTACGTGCCGCCCTGGCTGACACAGCCAACAGTGGCGAACAGTACGTCAAAGACTGGCTTCTGAGAATGCTGCCAGAGTGGTCGGGCACCAGCATCAAAACCTGGTATACACAAGTGAACACTGACGCTGAACGGGACAGCCTGGCGCAAGATCTGTTGAGCACCTTCTCCGAGTACAACAAAGCGGTATTCTTATCCACACTGGCGGCGACCGACAGTGCGCGCCTGCTGGATCAACTGGACAATGTAGAAGATGCCATCACTATCCTGGCTAAGATCGCCAACAGCCTGTCAGCCAAGTCTGCGGCCGCCATCCTGGCCGCCCTGCCCGACCTCAAAGCCAGCCAGTGGCTGCTATCAATGGAACAGGCCTTACAACAACAACTGCTAAGCGCCATGGAGGCGATCCGTGGCGCCAGGATACTGGATAAACTCGATACAGATGAAGCCATAAACCAGTTGGAAAGCCTAACAATACCAAGCGCCGCGGACATCCTGGCAAACATGAACACGGCCGTTAGTATTCTCTCCAGAAAACTATCCGACCCCATTGCGGCCAAGTGGTTGGCGGCCATGAAGCCGAAAGAGGCTGCGCATCTTCTGGATCAAATGGATGCGGAGGAAGCCGCTCAGATCGTAGCAAAACTGAAGCCGGATCAGCAAAGGCTGATTTTTGCTGAAATGAACGATCCGCAGGCCATTAAGGATATATTGAAAAACAGTTAGCCGGGTTAACGAACGGTAAAAAGCCTAAAGCTGACAGTAAACAATAGAACGCCAACACGCAAGCAAGCCGATTAAGGGCGCCTCTAAACATAAGGATTCGAGTATAGCGCCTGCGCCGAGATCGCGGAAAAAGACAATGTTTAGAGATGCCCTTAAGCTGTTTCCTATCACGCAAGAGCCATTCATCCGACTGCTTGCGTATACTCCTCACCGAAAATAACAGGCAGGGGACAGTCCATCGCTTGGGCGATACAGTGGACCATCTCCAGTTCACTGCGCCCTATTTTGTTATCAGATTCGATGGCTTTAATGCAGGCTTTAAGAAAACGGGGTTTTTCTAAAGGCCTCAGGGAGCGAATCGTTTTTAGTGCCTGGGTCAATGCTTGAATACTTTGTTCATCAGGCGCATACCACCGTAGTTTTATCTTAAGCGCCTGGTCGGCGATGGCGTGAAACAGGGCTTGTGCCTGTTGTGGCGAAGGCTCACCCAAACTGACTGTGGCCGACAACAGGCGAGCCAGCGCCGGACGGCGTTGATCCAGGCGAAACTGAGTGATGGCGCGATCCCGATAGTGCTCACTCCGGCAATAGTAATCGATCAAATAAAATAAAGCCCATTCGCGCAACTCGACTTTTTTATCCGCTTTAATCAAACGCTGCATTTGCTGATTAAAAGACTTGTATTGTGCCTCACTGAGTTGTTTTAACACCGGAAGAGCAAGGTTTAATAAGATCATTGGCTGCGAAGGCGATAAAGAGGCCAACTGTTGATACAGCCCTTGGGTTTCAGCAAGCAGCGGCGGCGGTTGCCGATCGCTAAGATCCTGCCACTGTTGCTGGCGGATACTGTCGGCACCATCCAACAGCATGGCAAATACCAGCGCCCTTGCCGCATAGGGTTCATGAATGGCATCGCACAGCGATGAAAACCCTTGTGCAAGATGGGCGTGCTGCTGTGCGGCGTAATCCATTTGCTGGTCAGTCATTTCACCTGAGTGCTCGACGGCTTGCAGTAGATTCTCTATTGCATCATCAACACTATTACTTGCGCCCTCATTTAAAACACCATTTACACCACTATTTACACCATTGGCAGCAAAACCGGATAGCCCTGCATTGTCTTCGACCATCGAAGCGGTGGAGGCATCGGATGCAGTAACGGCCGTGCTGTTTTGAAAAAGAAACTGGCCATCCCATTGGGGGTCAAGGCGCTGAATGCGCTTATCCAAGGGCGGGTGCGTGGCCAGCAAGCCGCTTAAAAAATGAAAGCCCAAGCCCTGACTAAAAAGCATATGGCTGACTTCATCAGCCTGGTGCTGTTGCCACTGTTGTTGATTGCCGGCACCGCCTATTTTTCGCAGCGCATTGACAATACCTTGCTGACTGCGGGTAAATTGCACGGCGGAAGCATCGGCTAAAAACTCCCGCTGTCGGGAAATAGCGGCCTTTATAAGATTGCCGAAAAACACCCCCAAGTAACCCAGGATCATCAGCATAAGCCCAATACTGAAAACCACTGCAGTGCCACGACTGTCGCGACGGAAACGGGAATAATAGTGCCCCCGCAAACAATAACGACCCAAGGTAGCAATCGCCATAATGCCAAAGATAAAGCCGATCAAGCGCAGATTTAAGCGCATATCACCATTGAGAATATGGCTAAACTCATGGGCAATGACCGCCTGCATTTCTGCGCGGCTCAAGGCCTCGACCGCGCCTTGAGTCACGCCAATAACCGCATCTATGCTACGGTAGCCGGCGGCAAAGGCATTGATCCCTGGCTCATCGATCAAATACACCGAGGGCATGGTGACACCTGAGGCAATGGCCATTTCTTCAACAATATTCAGCAAACGCTTTTCGGCAAAACTGTTGGGGTTGGTATTGAGCAAGCGGCCGCCCAATTGTTCGGCAATGACCTGGCCACCGGACTTTAGCTGCCAGGTGCGAAACCAGGCAGCCAAAGCCACTACAATCAGTACGCAGGCGCTAATGGTAAATAAGTACGGGCCATTAAAAACCACTGCTGCCATCGTCCACAGAGACTGCTCGCTTTCATAAGCACTGAGGCGCGCATTGTACAGGCCAAAAAAATAAGCAATGCCGGCAAACAACAGCGCCGTTAGCAGGATTAAACCCAGTAGGGCGGCTGCAAACAAAAATATCAGGCGTTTTGTCTGTTTTTTTGCAAGCGCTTGGTGTTCATAGAAATTCATAGTGTTTAGTGAGAGTGCTTAATAAGTGCCTGTCCATTTAATGTTATAGCCCACACAGATTCACACCACTTAAGAAAAATCGACTTTAGGCGCCGCCTGAATATCCGCCGAATCCGCAAACTCTAACAAGGCGGCATCTGCGGGGTGACCAAACATGCCGGCAAAAAAGACCGGCGGAAAGCTTTGGCGATATTCATTGTATTGAGTGACGGCATCGTTAAAGGCCTGGCGCGCAAAAGAGACTTTATTTTCACTGGTGGTGAGCTCTTCAGAAACCTGCATCATATTCTCGTTGGCTTTTAAGTCGGGATAGGCTTCTACCACCACATTGAGTTTACCCAGCGCTGAGCCCAGCATTCCCTCGGCCTGGCTCAATAGCGACATGGCCGCGCCATCGGAGGGGTCACTCGAGGCTTTATTGAGCCCATCCAGGGCTTGGTTGCGGGCATTGACAACCGCTTCAAGGGTTTGACTTTCATGCTTTAAATACGCTTTAGCGGTTTCAATCAAGTTGGGGATCAAATCGTAGCGGCGCTTCAACTGTACTTCAATTTGTGCGAAGGCATTTTGATAG
>JBCBZU010000239.1:0-4338 GCA_039815165.1 Pseudomonadota bacterium | reverse complement strand
CCTCAGACACTGGCTCGGTGGATTTCTCGACGGCGACCGACTCACCGGTGAGGATCGCTTCCTCGTCCGTTAGTATGAATAGCGTGATCTTATATTTTTAAAAGCCTGGTGATTTCTGAGCAGTGTTCCAGTTCAGAGATTGCCGCAATGTCCCGGCGCATCACGTCAACCAACCATTGAATAAAAATGCTGATCTCTGCCTGTTTGGATGCAGATTGACGAGACATAATTGTAAAATTTAAACCACTGGGAATCATCGGACCAAAAGGAACGATCAAACGGCCTGATTTAATATCTTTGGTTGCTAAGACCACCCGAACCAAACCAATGCCAGCGCCATCGATCGCTGCCTGAATGGCGTGGTCACCATGATTAAATACCATGCCGCGACTGGGGTTTTGGTCTTTAGCACCGGCTTTTTCAAACCAGTCCTGCCAATTAGGCGAGTGCAAATTTACCATCGACAGTGACTTATCGTGGATCAATTCACACTCGGCAATCTGCTCAATGGTCATGGTGCCGCCCATACTATTCAAAAATTCAGGCGATACTACCGGCACAACAGCATCTTCAACCAAGGGGAGTGCATTTACATTGTCTACCGGTAGGTTACTGCCAAAACGAATAGCGATATCGATACCGCTTTGGCGAAAATCATAAACCGCCAGGGATGCATCCATGTCGATAGATACTTTTGGCTGCAGCTTGGCAAACTCATAAAGATGTGTGGCCAGCCACCGGGAAGTAAAGGCAGGCCCAGCGGTTACTTTGAGCCGTTTTTCAGAATGCTTTGATTTTACCTCGGCAATGGAGTTGGCAATACTCTCAAATGCATTTTCAATTTTTGGATACAGGTTACAACCGTCATCGGTTAAGACAATGCTATTGTTTTTTCGATCAAACAGTTTGAAACCTAAATGATCTTCCAATATACGAATTTGATGGCTAATGGCGGCCGGTGTTACAAACAGCTCGGTTGCCGCTTCTTTAAAGCTTAATAATCTGGCCGATACGGCAAATGCTTGAAGTGCTTTAAGTGGGGGAATCCTAAAATCCGACGCGTTTTGACTCATACTTCTAGACATACCATTATTTTGTAAAAAGGTATTTTACATAGATTCGCTTCCATTACTAGCATAGCGCTACAAGACAATTCGCTATTTAAAAAGCAATTAAAAAAATATTTGTTATTTTTTGTGCCAAAAAATTTGAACAATGACCAAAAACACTAAGTTACGCAATAGCGACTGCCCCAGACCTGCTAACTTGTCAAAATAGTGAAAGTATAAGAAGTAAAAATTGATAATGCTTGTTGGGGCTGCTTGGGGGGGGTGAATGGTATAAATCGCCAGAGAAATTCAGTATCGCCAAGGCTGTCAAGCGAATAGCAAACCAATCCAGCCATGGCACACGCATTAGGCTTGCCCCACTCGCCAATACCGCCCACGCGCCTGTTGCCGCTGTAGTGTTCGCTTACTCAGCCAATAAAAATTGCGGCGGTATCAGCTTTTATGCAGCACTACGCCGCGCTATTAATTTAGCGCAAAGCCCGGGCGCAATAAGGGAAAGAGTGTCAAAACAGCTTATAGTAAAACATCGGACAATAAGATAATGACAGCAGACTATTTACGGTAAATAACAATGCCTAAATAACAATACCTAAGTAACAATACCTGAGTAACAATCCCTAAATAACAAGGCCAGTCTCAGAAAAAAACAAGCGTCGCTATTGCTACAGATCAACATCTGTTTCAATTAGCGCCATCACTTCGTCTACCGATAGTTTACCGCTGCTATCCGTACCCGCCAATAAACTATCCGCTAAATCACGCTTTTGCCCATGCAAGGCCAGAATTTTTTCCTCAATAGTATTTTCTGATACCAGGCGATAAATGGTTACCGGGCGGGTTTGCCCCATACGGTGGGCGCGATCTGAGGCCTGATCCTCTACAGCGGGATTCCACCAGGGGTCCATATGTACAACATAGTCCGCCGCGGTGAGATTTAATCCACTGCCGCCGGCTTTGAGACTAATTAAAAATAATTCACCTTCACCTTTTTGGAAGGCATCCACCGCGCGTTCACGTTTTTTAATTGGCGTACTGCCGTCAAGGTATTGGTAGCGAATGGCGCGCTGATCAAGATAATCGCTTATCAACGCCAAGTGATCGACAAACTGACTAAAGACTAAGGCGCGATGATGATTTTCACGTAGTTCGTCGACAATATTGCCGAAGGCTTCCAGCTTGCTGCTGGCAATCGTGCACTCTGGTATCACCAGGCGTGGGTTACAGCAAGCCCGTCGCAAACGCATAATCTCCGCCAGAACTTTTAGATGTTGCTGGCCACTGTTGTCTTGACTGCTGTTGGCCAGTTTTTCCAATGCTTGGCGACGCAGTGCTTCATAGAGCGCGGCTTCCTCCTGGCTTTGGGGCACACTAATGGTAATTTCTGTGCGAGGCGGTAATTCTGTGAGCACCTCCGTTTTTAAGCGGCGCAAAATAAACGGCTGCACAAGGCGTTTGAGTTGTTGACGAGCAATCTTATCCTGCTGGTTCTCAATGGGGTTGGCAAAGCGTTGATTGAAACTATCCTGAGAGCCCAACAGGCCCGGGTTAATAAATCGAAACAGAGACCACAGTTCACCGAGGTGATTTTCAATAGGGGTGCCTGTGGCGACCATTTTAAAATTGCCTTTCAGTTGCATGGCGGCTTGGGTGCGCTTGGTCTGTGGGTTTTTCAGGGCTTGCGCCTCATCGGCAACAATGGTGTGCCAGTGCACGCTGTGCAAGCGCTGCTGCTCGGTTTGCAGTAAGCCATAGCTGCACACCACCAAATCATAGGGGCCTGCATTGTCAGTCAGGGTCTGTCGGTCGCCATCACCAAAGCGCACCGGGTTTAAGGTAGGCGCAAAGCGCCGGGCTTCGCTTAACCAGTTCATGCAAACCGAAGTGGGGGCGAGAATCAAAGTGGGGCCATCTGCTGCGCGCGCAACGATGAGTGCCAGCGACTGTAGGGTTTTACCCAAGCCCATATCGTCCGCCAAACAGGCACCCGCTCCCCAGTGAGCCAAGCGTGTCAACCAGGCCAAACCGTCCCTCTGGTAATCGCGCAATTCGACCTGCAGGGTTGCGGGTGGGCTCACCTCAAGCGCGTAGGCTTCATGAATGCGTTGGGTTTGAGCTTGCCAGTGGGTGTCGCCGTCAAGCGTCATACCGTCTGTTAATTCTTCTAAGGCAGTGGCAGCCAAAGGGTGGTAGTGTTGTTTGTCACCGTGACGGTCCAGGGCTTGTAAACGCTGACGCAATTGTTCTGTGAGTGTTAAGAAAGCATCGTCACCCAAGGGAATAAAGCGACCTGGAGACTGCTCAATCAGTGCGAGCAATTGGCTCATCGACAGAACCTGACCATCATCGAGACGCAATTCACCCTCCAGTGCGAACCAGTCCTGATGCTGGCGCACCGATGCCTGCATTTGCGACAGGCCTGTCTCTCGGCTCAAGCGTAAGGCACCGCCCTTAGGCCAAAGCAGCTCTACGAGTTCACCGCAGTCTTGCAACTGATACAAGGCTTCCAGGGCTGCATCACCCTCCAGCAGCCATTCACAATGGTGGCTGTCCCAGGCACTATCACTCAATGCACTACAAGCCGTGCACAATTGTTGATGCTGCTGACGCTCCTGCTCAAGCGGTCGCGAGGTCTGTACGCGCTCGCCTTTGACCTCAGCCATAACCATCGTGCGACCTTCTCCCGGGCGAAAACGTGGGCCTTCAGGCCCTAGAGGTTGGATTGCGAGATCGAATTTGAGTCCGTCCTGCTGGGGTTGAATATGCATATAAAGGGTGGTGTCGGCTTCACGCTCAGTGGCTTGACTGCCTCCGCCAATGTCTGATTGTATCGGCAATAGGGGGGCAATAGCGCTGAGGCTTTGCAACACTTGGCTCTCGGCGCTTTTGGGTACCGTTAAGCCCTGTTTCCCAAGTATGTTCGCAATTTGCTTGTGTTGCGGGCTCAAGCGAGTCAAGCACAAGCGCTGTTGGGTTTCACGCTCAATAATAAAGTCCTGATCTTCATCGACTTCATTTAAAGAAGGGTTAAGTTGAACCAGAAGCTCTTGGTCCTGTTCACGGACATTGAGCTGCGGTTCATAACTGACTATTTCCACTGGCTGCTCTGGATCGCTTAGCCAAAAGACAAGGGGGTGATCAACGGCTGCCTCCAAAGCTTGTCCGCTGTCCAAACTATATTCGGCACCATAATAGCTGTACTCGCAGTCAATGTGCGCACAGATTTTTCGGTCTTGTTCGCTTAAACAATTAAGCGTATTGCTTTCTTCGT
>JBCBZU010000233.1:0-4419 GCA_039815165.1 Pseudomonadota bacterium | reverse complement strand
TTTAGCCACTCAGCTTAAACGCCCGGTGCAGTTTAAAACAATCATCGAAAACTTATACAAAAACGGGGTGCGCTATTTTGTAGAGCTGGGCCCCAATAAATTTTTGTCACAATTTGTTAAAGATACCCTAAGCCAAAAAGAATTTACTGTAGCCTCCATAGACGGTGGCCCCAAACTATCGAGCCAGGATGCTTTTTGGCGAGCCCTGGCCATACTCTCTAGCCGCGGTATACCCGTTGATTATCAAGCGCTATGGTCAGACTTTGCGGTACACGAAGCAACACCGACCGCAGAGAATATGTCAAAGGCACATATTTTTATTAACGGTAGCAATATCGGCAAACCCTACCCCCCTAAAGGTGGTTTTGCCGCACTACCGGGCCCTAACCCAGAGAAAACTAAAACCCCCAAGGCCAGCACTACCGATGCTCAACAGTCGGCGACAGCAGCCTATACTACACCCCAGCCGTCGACCACAAGCAAAGCCAGGGTGACTCCGGCATTAGAACAAAGGATACAAAAAAATACAGCGACTGTACAATCGAGTGAGCAAAATAACGCTGTTAAAACAATGACAGAAGAAAACCCCTTAAGCCAGACAACAATATACCCGACTGCTAAACCCTCAACACCGACTGATAAGACCATGAAAAAGCCAACACAAAGCAGCAATGCAACTTTATCGGCGATTGCCGCCATTCATGAATCATTGCATAAGGCCGAAACAGCATTTCAAGATCGGCTCTCAGAAAGCCATCGTCACTACCTTAATTCTACAGAAGAAATAATCAATGTACTCTTGTCTGGAACACCCCCTGCAGACAACACGCTAAATGGTCATTATGTACCGCCCGTTCAGCAGCAAATTGTTGCTGGTCCGCCGACCAATCATGCTACCGATGTAACTGCCCATACAAGCCAAACCATCATTGATCCCACCAAACAGATAAGCGCTCCGCTTGCAGATTTGCCTAAGAGTGATACTCAAAGTGTGCCCCTTGAAAGTAAAGCAGACACCGCCGACATTCAGCACCAAGCCATGGTTCAAAACGAAGCCAGTCACCCGCAATTAGATGACGACAGTACTTCGCTGGATAGCGATGGTATTGCCAAAATCACCTTAGATATTGTTGCCGATAAAACCGGTTACCCGGTGGATATGATCGACTTACATACTGACCTGGAAGCCGGCCTCGGTATTGATTCGATCAAGCGTGTCGAAATTCTTTCTGAGATACAAGAAGTGGTTCCGGGGCTTGAGAATATCGATACAACACAACTTACAGCCCTCAATACACTGGCGGAAATTCAAGCCTTTATTGGTGGCAATGTGCCTGGATTAAATAAGGCTGGAGCAGAGGAAAACAACCCGCAACAAATAGTACCTGTTGAAGACCTAACACTCGGCAATGATGAAAACCCACAAAGCCCTTCTGTAGCAAAATCAGCAGCCGATTATACCCAGGTTATTTTAGCAGTGGTTGCTGAAAAGACAGGCTACCCGGTAGACATGCTTGACCAGGAAGCTGACCTCGAAGCCGGGCTAGGTATTGATTCCATCAAGCGCGTCGAGATTCTTTCCGCTTTTCAGGAGCAGGTGCCTGAGGTGGCAGAGCTGGACACAACCCAATTAACTGCCTTAAATACAATTCGTGATATCGTTGACTATGCGTCGGCAGCGACGAGTGGGACATTAAATGATGAAAATAATGAAAATAATGAAAATAACAAAAGCGCCGTTGTGGAGGCAGCGGCTGTAAAAAAGTCTGATCCAGGCACTCACGTTAAACGCTATACACTGGTAAAGCAAGCGCGTAAATTGCCTGGTCGTGCACTTAAAAATCTTAAGTCGGATAAGCCCCTTGCTATACTATCCAACAATCAGGAAATTGCACTTGGCATCCAAGTTGAGCTCCGTAACGCGGGCATTGAGACGCAGCTTATTGACGAGCTCAATCCGAGTATTTCACGGCTTGTTTATATTCATCAAGATAGCACCGATTTTGCGACAAACTACCAAGCAAATGAGACCGCCTTCTGTGCTGCGCGCCAAATTGCCAATAGCAACAAGCAAGACAAACTTTTTGTTACCGTCAATGTGCGCGCAAACACTGCAAGCGATTTGTCCTTGGATTCTGCCTTTTCTTGTGGTCTGTCCGGCCTTGTGAAAACGGCAGACAAGGAGTGGCAAAATGTCGGTCTTAAAACACTAGCCATCGAAAATGCAACTCACCCTGGCCTTAGCATTGCTGAAGAGCTTCTCGAAGGTGGTGATGAACTCGAAGTTTTTATTGGCGCCAATCAATTGCGCCAGATAGTTATTGACGCGGAACAAGTGCTTGATGGGATTAATGACCCTGTAGCACTCAATTCCGATGAGGTGGTGGTTGTCAGCGGCGGTCTAAAAGGCGTAACCGCTGATTGTTTAGCCGCATTTAGCCAATCATCACCTTGTCAACTCGTGGTTATTGGTCGCTCAGCCATAATAGAAGAAACCGAGGTGACACTTGACATTGAACAAGAGGTCCCATTAAAAAAGGCAATAATCGAACACACCAAGCGCAATAACGAGTCCATTACCCCCATAGAATTAAATGCGCGAGTCAACGGTATTTTGTCTGCACGCGAGATCAAGCAAAACTGGCAACGTTTAGAAGCGCTTGGGTCTCGCGTGCATTATTTCGCAGGTGATATTACAGACGCGAACTTTGTCGCCACCACCTTGACACAAGTGCGTAACAGTATAGGCAAGATTGTCGGTGTTATCCACGGTGCAGGCGTGCTGGCCGATAAAAAAATAGCGGATAAAAAAGACCAGCAATTTGCGAAGGTATTCAGCACAAAAATACGCGGCCTTAAGGCTCTAAGCGATAACACACAACACGACGAGCTTAGGCTGTTTGCATGTTTTTCATCTATCGCGGCTAGAAAAGGCAATGCCGGGCAAGCGGATTATGCAATGGCCAATGAAATACTGAATACATTTTGCAGAATGTATAAAACGCAGCACCCTGCCTGCATCACCAAGTCCTTTAACTGGGGTCCCTGGGATGGCGGCATGGTGTCTGACACATTGAAAACGCATTTTAAAAACATGGGCGTAGAACTGATACCACTACAGCAAGGCGCCCATATGTTTGCCGCGGAAATGCAGCAGACTGAGGCGGTTTCTACCGACGTATTAATCTGCGCAGATGCAACAACCTTTGCCGCAAATCAGACTGCTAGTGCTGAAGAGCATTTTGATATCCTGGTAAACGAAAAAAGCTTTCCGTGTTTAAACAGCCATATTATTAAGGGAATAGTGGTCATACCCATGGTATTGGCCACCGAGTTAGGCGTACGTGCTGCGAAAACTTATTGGCAGCAATCAGGTTTTGTAACATCCCCACATTATGAAATCTCCAATCTAAAAATCACTAAAGGCATTCTTATTGAAGACCTTAAAAAAGGTCAATGGATTCAACTGTGTTTAACAAAAAACGCAGGTAATGCAAACAGTGTCGATATACAGTGCAAAAATGGCGCCCAACTGTATTATCAATACAGGGTAAGTCGTCTAGACAGCCCACCTGCCTTACCCAACTTGCCAGACCTGCCGCAGTCCACACCCTGGACGATGCAAGCGGATACCATTTACCAAACGATTCTTTTCCACGGCGAACATTTTCACGTTATCGACGATTTAACCTCAATATCAGATTCATCGGCTACCTGTCGATTTACCAACAAGTTTAAGTTTACCGACAGTACGCGCGAATGGACTTTAGATGTTGCCATGCTCGACGGTGCCGTTCAGGCCTCAGCCTTATGGAAAGTCGAAAAAGGTGATAAAGACACACTGCCGCTTGGCTTTGAAAAACTTATAGTGCATAAAGATATACCCTATAATGAAACGCTTACTTATACTATGCACGTACGCGATGACCAAAACTTTAAAATGATCTGTGACGTTTTCCTATTTAACCGCAATCAAGAAGTAGTGTATGAGATCAAAGGCCTGATTAATCAAGCCGCACCCAATAAAAACATATATCACAAAGCATTTGAAGTACAGTAGAAAGCCTAAAACATGAGTCAGTTTGAAGACATCGCCATTATCGGGCAAGGTTGCATACTACCGGGGTGCCATTCACCTTCTGCACTTTGGCAAACCGCCATTAACGGTCATATCAATATCCGTTCACCAGGCAATGGCGCTTGGCGGTCTGACAATAATGCTCATCTTAAGGGCACGGTTATCGGTAAAATATCTACCGACAAAGGCGGGTATATCGATCAATCCTATACGCCAGATGACAGCGCTTTTGATCTTGATCGCGAGCTGTTAGCTGAGCTTGATCCACTGTTCCATTGGACTCTTGAGGCCGCAAATCAAGCGCTAGTAGATGCAAACTGTTTAGCAACACAACGCAGTAA
>JBCBZU010000079.1:0-7540 GCA_039815165.1 Pseudomonadota bacterium | reverse complement strand
GCAGCTTCGCACAGTTGCGCCAATTTTCAATGGCGTCAGTCAAATAGTTCAGGACGAACTATTTGACTGCCAGGTTAATAGATGCAGGAAAAAACCCAATGTTTAGCGCTAAACGGGTAGACCTTACAGGGCTTGAAGTATATAAATTTCACTGCACTTGTGTCTATAAGCTTGAACTTGCTCATAAAACTGACTATTTTTGCCCAGTTTTTGCTGGGCTCAGCAACTGAGTTCATTTACTATAAGCAGTCAGATAATAAGAATTCAGAATTCACTTCAAAAAAGGAAAGCATGGTGCACAGGATAATCTCTCTAGGCCTTATCTTACTCATGATCTCTGCGTGTGGTGGCGGTAGTAGTGGGGACGATAATGGAGAATGCTCAATTCCAGATCAAAATCAGTTTGTGTATGAGCTAATGCAGGAGGTCTATCTTTACTATGACCGTTTACCTGCTGTAAATCCCAATGCTTATGCTTCTCCAGATGCGCTGCTGGATGATTTAATCGTATCCCCGGATCGATTCAGTTATATCGCTGATCAAGCAACTCAAGACAATTTCTTCAATGAAGGCACTTATATCGGTTTCGGTTTTAACTGGACTGCGCTTAGTGCTAACGACATTGTTATCGCCTTTGTTTTCGACGATTCCTCCGCGGGTCAGGCCGGTTTACAACGGGGTGATCGCATCACTGCCCTTGGTGGCGTCAGTATTGCTGATTTAAACGCAAATAGTAGTGTATCGGCCACCTTCAATAGTATTGGTGAGGGAGAAAGCCTGCTTGTTACGGTGCTCCCTTTGGGCGCAAGCGAGACCACTGATGTGGTGTTAACCAATGGCCTGGTCACCATGAATACCGTTATTAGCGAGCGCATACTCACAAGTGGTAGTTCAACCGTGGGTTATATGGGGCTAACCAGCTTTTTGGAGCCCACCAAGACAGAACTTGACGAAACCTTTAGTCGTTTTTCCGAGGCTAATATTGATGAATTGGTTTTGGATTTACGCTATAACGGTGGAGGCCGACTCACGACGGCGCAGTTACTGTCATCACTGATTGCCGGGCCCGCCGCTGACGGTGCCGACACCGCGCGCATTGAGTACAATGACAAAAATACTGAGTTTAACCAGTCTTTCCCATTTTTATCTCTTGTTAACCGTGTCGGCTTAAACCGGCTCTATGTGCTGACCTTGGGCGGCACTTGCTCCGCCAGTGAGCTCACCATCAATGCCATGGACCCGGTGAATATAGAGGTCATTACCGTTGGTGAAACCACTTGTGGCAAGCCCGTCGGCTCCGATGGTTTTGATTTTTGCGGTAAAACCATTAACCCGATTACATTTGCAGTGCTCAATGACCTTGGGCAGGGAGACTATTTTGATGGTATTGCCCCGGTTTGCTTTGCCGAAGATGACCTTGACCACGATTTTGCCGATACGAATGAGGGTATGTTGGCAACAGCGCTATTTCATATCAATAATGGTCAGTGCCCCATTAGCACCCGCCGACTTCGGTCACAGCACAATACAGTGACAATTACCGACCCTATGCAAATGGTGCAGTAAACCGACTATGCGCTGGCAACGTAAGCATAGTAGTTAGCTCTTATTGGTATCAATTGGTCTAGGTGGTTTATGCGCTTTTCTCTATTGTTATTGCTGTCATTATTGATTACTCCTCAACTTGGCTTAGGCAAAGATGGGGTTAAAAGTAGTGGCAACGATGGCGCCAACGACTGCCCCAATTGGTTAAACCATAGTTTTAGGCAGTTGCACTCCACCAATGAAATCAATCTTTGCGAACGTTTTTCCGGCAGGCCGCTATTGCTTGTGAATACTGCCAGCCATTGCGGCTTTACCCACCAGTTTTCCGGTCTTGAAGCGCTACACCAGCGCTATAAAGACCGTGGGTTTGCGGTGATTGGTTTTGCCAGTAATGATTTCAGACAAGCGGCGAAGTCAGAAGCCGAAGCGGCGAGCATTTGTTATGAAAATTATGGAGTTACCTTTACCATGATGGCTCCCATCCACGTTACGGGTGAGCAAGCCCATCCACTGTTTAAGGCACTGGCGAATAAGAGTCAGACACCCTCATGGAATTTCAATAAATTTTTAGTGAGTGAGGATGGCCAGTCGGTCACTCACTTTGGATCAAGCAGTGCCCCCAACAGCGCGTCCTTTATCAACGCTTTGAACGCTTTATTGTGAGGGAGTTTGCTCTGTCGCGGCGGGTTCAACTTGCTGTGCTTGGGCTTCTGAGGTGTCAACTAAGGTCTGCGGCTCTTCTTTACTCAGGCGCAAGGTCACTCGGCGGTTTTTGGCCCTGCCCTTCGCGGTTTTATTGCTTGATACCTGGTATCGCTCTCCATGCCAACGGGCAATAATGCGCTCTCTGGCAATGCCCTTCTCTATTAGGTAATTCATCACTTTCTCTGTTCGTCGCTGAGACTTAATCAGGTTTTCGTTGCGAATGCCTTCACTGTCGGTATGACCATCGAGGTAGAAGGTTTTCACTTCGGGGTCTTCTTCTATGTAGGCAATGATTTGGTCCAGACGCTGCTTTACTTTTTGTTTTAAGTCATCATCATCGTTATCATAATAGAGCGATGAGCGTTCAATTTGCTGGTAGTTAACCGGCAGCAGGTCCGCTAAACACCGCAAATAACCTTGGTGACTTTGGCGAAAGCCAATACTGGATAAGGTGACTCTAAGTACCCGCTGATCCCCATACCAGGGCTCTCGCTTGAAATCCAAAAACATACCTTTTTGCAACTCGGCGAGCATGCGCTCGGACATTTTTCGGCCCAGGCTAATGGGTGATGTACCCTGTTTGACAGCGACCATCCCCAGAGTCAGGCTGTTACTCTGGGAAGACCAGGCGGGGGGGCGAACGATCAAGGCGGCTTTACCACTTTTCATACGCGCCATTTGTGAGTTAAGGTAAAAGCGCGTTTGCTCTCCAGCCTGGTGTTCAAAGACCGCTTTTCCAAAACCTTCAATATCGTGGGAGAGCATGCATCCAAATTTAGAACCACTGGTCTCCCAAATAACCGCCTCAGAGCGCGTCATATACTGCACTGAGGCATTGGCAGCGGTCGCCAACAGCAGGACCATAGCCATCACCGCCACGGCATAGTAAGCGGTGTAGACAGTATCGATTCGACATATTTTAGACTTCATATAACTTTTATCGGCTGATAGTGCCTGTGCTTTACGGTATTTTTTCTGTAGGATGAACCTAGATTCCTCAGTGGGGTGCTTGTCGGTAATGATTTTTCTGTTGAATGTGTTAAATGTGTTAAATGTGTTAAATGTGTTAAATGTGTTAAATGTAAGAGCTTGCAAAAATAAACCCATTTATGCTCAACTTACGGCTAGCCAGCATTCGCTACTCTACCCCGCTTGCAACTGCGCAATAACAGGATGATGACACCATAAATACCAACGACAAAGGATCTCCAGTGAGCAACTCAGGACCTGTTACCGATTTGGCCGACCGTTTTAGGGGGTTTTTACCCGTGGTTGTGGATGTGGAAACAGGGGGATTCAACGCAAAAACCGATGCTTTATTGGAGCTGGCTGCTGTCACTTTATCGATGAATGATAGTGGCCTTATGCACATTAACGACATTATCAGCTATCAAGTCGAGCCTTTTAATGGCGCCAATGTTGAAATGTCTGCCCTGGAATTTACCGGTATCGACCTGGACGAGGAGCGGGGTGCTATATCGGAAATGGAGGCGATAACCGATTTTTTTAAAGCCATCCGCCAGGCGGTAAAAGGCCAGCAGTGCTCACGAGCAGTCATGGTGGCTCACAATGCGCATTTCGATCTGGGCTTTGTCAATGCCGCCGCTGCTCGCTGTAAAGTCAAGCGCAATCCCTTTCATCCATTTTCTTGTATGGATACTGCCACATTGGCGGGTTTAGCCTACGGACATACCGTGCTGGCTAAGGCCTGTCAGCTGGCGGGCATCGAATTTAGCAACCATAAAGCCCATTCTGCGGCTTATGATGCACAGAAAACGGCTGAGTTGTTTTGCCTTATTGTCAATCGTTGGCAGGCGCTGGGAGGCTGGCCTCTGGAGATCGACGCTTCTCTATAGTTATTCACCGTTATTTACACCCGACCCTGATCATAAAAGCACCTTGATGAAACTGTAGCAAATTGCTACAATCAAGCAGTCTGTCTAGCCTAAAGGCTGGGCTGGATGGCTCTCAGGGTGAGACCTGATTTGCGCCTGGAGGGGGCTAACGGTGTCGTTACGACAAACAATGTAGTTACTCGAATGTAGGCCTCCGGCGGATATAGGGCCCCTGGCGGATATAGGGACTCCAGCGAATATAGGGCCTCCGGCGAATATAGGACCTCCGGCGAAATATTTGGTTTTTTCAGGCGGTAGACCAGGCCATTATGGGAACAATAAACATTGACTCAACGAGTGACCCCATGATTGTTGGTGCTATTTTAGTTTCAAGCTCAGCTGTAACACCAACTGATTTTTTTTACGTTATCAAGAGGTAGTTGATATGCCAAAAGCCGCTTCTCCGGTACGCTTAGAAGCCGATCTTATGTCGGCAGCAAGCCTTTCCGGTGCCCTGCACAAACGCAGCGCTGCAGAACAAATTGAATACTGGGCCAGTATTGGGCGCAATGTCGCTGATGTCTTAACACCGGAAATTTTACTGGATATTACCAATGGCATTGCCAAGCTGATCGTTGAGCCCATTAGTTTTGCGAGTATTGATACCAATGCTGTCTTCGACGCTCTTGAGCAAGACCGTAGTCATGGCGTACTGGCAAACAGTGTCTCACCTGCCGCGTCTATTCGCTATCAAGCATCCCCAACTCACGAAGGCTATCTTGAGCAAATTGCACCTGATGGCTCCACGACCGTCGGTCATTTCAAACAGGGTGAGTTTATACCTTTGGTTATTTAATCTGGCATAGAAACACCCGCTGTCGAGTGCAGAGTAAGACTCGCACTTAGCGCAATCCAACTTAGTTTTCCAGGTTTAAGAAATGAAGCAACTATGGGTATTGGCTGGCGGTAACGGCGCCGGTAAAAGCACTTTTTATAATACTCGCCTTAAGCCTTTCGGCATTCCCTTTATTAACGCTGATATCATTGCCAAAAAGCTCTATCCAGACTCGGCCGATGACAATAGTTATTTTGCAGCCAAGGTAGCAGAAGGAATTCGCCAACGGCTAATCAAGGAGGGCCGCTCCTTCTGCATGGAAACGGTGTTTTCTCATCCCTCTAAAATTGATTTTATCGCGCGAGCCAAAGCGCTTAACTATCAAATTATTTTTGTGTTTATCCACCTTAAACTCAATACCTTAAATCAAGCCCGAGTCGCCAGCCGAGTCAGACTTGGTGGACACTCTGTGCCTGACGAAAAGATCCTCGCAAGAATTCCCCGCACCTTGGCCAACGCGGCAAAAGTCATTCCGCTATGTGATGAGGTGAGGGTATTGGATAATTCCAGTGCAGAAAACCCCTTTCGACCCATTATTACCATAAAGGAACATCAAGTTTTATTTGCCGAAGACCCATTGCCCGAGTGGGCAGCAGCGCTGACGCAATAGTCCTAAAATTGGTGAGTATTGTTGAGCGTGGGCTTTTAAGGGCAGTAGCTGGCAGTGCGTCGCTTCACCCGGTGGATGAATAACTATAGTTTTGCCAAGCTTTTTACCACCCAGTTTAGAGAAAAGAATACAACACTGTCATTTCAAACCTTTTTTATTCAAAACAAATGACTACCGCGGCACTGTATACCTTCCAATAAACCGGAATCACATAGGAGCGCAAGTCTTTTGGCAGGTGTATATGGCTGGGGGCGCCCTCGATGACCAGGGGTACGGATATCATAAATTCTTTGCCAAATTCATAGCGAGCATTGCCGGATATGGTATTGGCGACTTCGCCCACCAGATCTAAAATAAATTCTTCATCGGTTTCACTCTCGCCAATGCTGATAAGTAAATGCTTTAGCAATGCACGGGGTGCAGTAAAATAAACGCAGCCCTTTTCTCTGCCAGACACGCCGATAATGCCTGTGTAGTCAAAGGCAGCAGGGGCTTTATTTTCGACCAAATAGGGCGTACCCACTTTAACCTCTTTATCAGAGGTGTGCTTAAAGTAGCGAATAACACCATTAATAAATACTTCTAATGTCTTTTCACTCATTATGTCTGCTCCGTTAGCTCATTGAGAGCATCAACCAAATTGTCCTCAGTGAAGGGTTTGTATAAAAAACCACGAGCGCCTTTTTCTAAGGCTTCGATACCTGTCGCTTTATCGGATCAGGCAGAAATCACTAAGATCAGTAAATTTTCATCGTACTCTAACAGCCGCTCGATGCAATTAATACCATCTAATTCGGGCATGGTCAAATCCATTGTCACCACTTGAGGGGTATTCTTTTCGTATAATTTTATTGCCTCTGCGCCATTGGCAGCAGAGGCCACAACTTTAAAATTCTTATTTACTAAATCGCATCTTTCGATTTTTCGGCGAATAATATTGGAATCGTCGACTATCATTAGTTTTAGCATGAGTAATCAGTCCTTAAGCAGCCTGCTGATCAAAAGCAAGGGGGAAAGTGATGGTAAAGCTACTGTACTGATTAGGACGGCTGGAAAGTGATATTTTTCCGTTAAGTTGTCTGATTTTTTGCGCCACGATATCCATACCAACACCTCTACCGGCATCTTCATTAACGTCATCTGCTGTAGAGAATCCTGATGTAAAAATAAGTGACATAAGCTTTTTGGTGTCCCAGGACTGTAGCTCTTGGTCAGTCCACTTACCCATTTTCGCGGCGCGTTGTCTAATTTTATCGCAATCAAAGCCAGCACCGTCATCACGAAAAATCAGTTTAAAGTGATTATCTGGGGTATTGGACAGGTGAATATCGATACGTCCTTGCGGTGATTTGCTGGCAGCGGTGCGGGTATCTGGTGATTCGATTCCGTGGACGATAGAATTACGAATAAACTGAATACAGATGCTATTGATGATATCTTTCAGATTTTGAGGAATAGCGGTATCGTCCAAACCACTATAAACTAATTCAGTTTGTTTGTTGTATTTTCCACTTAAATCAGACGCAAGCGTCTGCAAATGCTTCCACGAAGGCTCCGCAGTGGTCGGCGAGTTATCACCTTCTGAGACACTTCCACGAGTAAAATTGGACATCCTATCCAGTAGCGCGGTGATGGTTTGCGCATAATCAATCATTTTATCCAGGTTGACCGCCAGCGGCAAAAAGTCTTGGCCTTTCAACCAGTCCCGCTCTTTCATTTCTTCTAATTTGTCTTCAAATTCATGGGCCATTTCCACAAATTCAGAAATACCCAGTGCACTTGATTCGCCCTTAAAGTTGTGGATATCGGCAAATATTTTTGTGACTATAGACTGGTACTCAGGTTGGGAATTAGAGCGTTTCTTGAGCATATTGTTCACTCTTTTAAAACATCTATAGGCATTGTCAAGGAAGCTTTTCAAAGTAGATGGGTCTGACTGCAGTATCTGCG
>JBCBZU010000377.1:0-2869 GCA_039815165.1 Pseudomonadota bacterium | reverse complement strand
ATCTGGTCACCAGAAAAGCATACGGTTATAAGAGCTTTGATATCCTTAAAATCGCTTTGTTTCATACAATGGGTGGCCTACCTGAGCCAAAAATGACCCACAGATTTTGCTGACGAGGCAATTTTATTATTTGCTCACGACTGGCGGCTTGTTCTGCCTGGGTGCGTGTTAGTGAATGCTGTAGGGTTTGGGTTTGTGACCAGTATTGCTGCCATTGTTGCCACAGCAGTTGTTTGTAAAGCGTGCTGCCCTGTTCACTATTTGCAAGTGTAAGCTTGGCGTATGTGATATGTTGTTGTTCTGTTACGGGTTTGGAGAGTAGGTCGAGCAGGCTTTGGCTAACGGTGAGATTGCGTTGCAGGGTGTCCAGCTCTGTACTTAGCCGTGTTTGATCGGCACGGGTTAGGGTGTTGTCTAGTGCAATTAGGGCATCGCCCTGCTGCACGTATTGGCCTTCTTTGACCAGAATGGCTTTGACCACTGCTTTTTCCAGTGGCTGGATGTGTTTAACGCGCGAACTGGGAATAATCTTGCCTTCGGCAGAGGCGACAATATTGACTTTGCCTACAGCGGCCCAGGTAATACCCAGTAATGTTAAAGCCACCAAGCTCCAGGTTAACCAGCGTGCTAATGGATGTGGTGGCGTGGCCTGAATTTCTAATGCCGCCGGTAAAAACTGGGCCAGTTCACGATCATGGTGTTGGTCGCCCAGTTTGTCGCGGTTTTGCCAGGCGTCTTTACATTTGGCGCTGATGCTCATTCGCTGCTCTCCTCTGGTTGCGCTTCAGCAGGCCGCCTGGATTTGTTTACGGTACGCAGGTTAGGTGTATGGTTTTGGCCGCTATTTTGGTAGCTGTAGAGCTTGGCGTAGTAAGCGTTTTGCTCGACTAATTGATGGTGGTTGCCTTGTTCTATAATCCGGCCTTTTTCCATGACGATAATGCGCTTGCATTGACGCACGGTGGTGAGGCGATGAGCGATGATAAACACGGTGCGGCCTTTGCAGATGCTTGCCATGTTATCCTGAATCAAACGCTCGGATTCATAGTCAAGGGCACTAGTCGCTTCGTCGAAGATGAGTATTTTTGGGTTGGTGATTAGGGCTCTGGCAATGGCCAAACGTTGGCGTTGACCGCCGGAAAGATTACTGCCTTGTTCACCCACAAGGGTATCGTAGCCTTCGGGTAGATCGGCAATAAACTCATGGGCACCCGCCATTTTTGCCGCTGAGACCACGCGCCCCATAGGAATAGCGGGATTAATAATGGCAATGTTTTCGCGAACACTGCGGTTAAACAGGAAGTTTTCTTGAAGGACAACGCCAATTTGTTTACGAAGCCAGGCAGTATCAATTGTTGCCAGATCCACACCATCTATCAAGACGCGGCCCGACTCTAGCGTATAAAGCCGTTGAATAAGTTTGGTAATGGTGCTTTTGCCGGAACCCGAGCGGCCCACAATACCAATGACCTCCCCCGGTCTGACCTTGAGATTAACACCTGCCAAAATCACCGGCCCATCCGGACGGTAGCGGAAGCGCACATGGTCAAGCGTCACTTCACCTTGCAAGGCAGGTAAGCACGAGCGATTGGGGTTAAAGCCCGGCTCTGTTGACGTATTCAAAATATCGCCCAGACGTTTCACGGAGATTCCCGCTTGCTGAAAGTCTTGCCATAGCTGCACCAATTTTAAGATAGGGCCGCTGACGCGACCTGCCAGCATATTAAACGCAATTAATTGCCCGACTGAGAGGCTGCCAGCAATCACTAGGTGGGCACCGATCCAGATAATACCCAAGGTCATCAGTTTATTAATCAAGCCGGCGATCTGATTCGCCACATTGTTTAAGTTTTGGCTGCGGAAGGAGGCATGGACATAGCTGGATAAGTGGTCTTCCAGCGTGCGGCGCATTTGCGGTTCCACCGCCATGGATTTTACTGTACCAATGCCGGTAATGGATTCGGTTAAAAACGCGGTATTGGCGGCACCGTGTTTAAACTTTTCATCCAAACGTTTGCGCAGAATGGGCGTAATAAAAATAGAAAGCAGTACGTAGCAGGGAATGGTGGCGAGCACCACCCAGGTGAGCGCTGGGCTGTAGTACCACATCACCGCAATAAAAACAAAAACAAAGCCTAAATCGATCACCAATGTTAAGGCCGTGCCGGTAATGAAGTTGCGAATGGTATCCAGCTCACGGACACGGGCAACATTTTGCCCGACTTGCCGGGATTCAAAGTAGGACAATGGCAGTGCCATTAAATGCTGGTAAAGGCGAGAGCCTAATTCTACATCGACGCGGTTGGTGGTGTGGCTAAAGGTGTAATTGCGAATGCCGCCAAGTAAGGCTTCAAACACCACCACCACAAAAAAGCCCACGGCTAAAACATCGAGGGTGGTAAAGCCACGATGCACCAGGACTTTATCCATTACTACCTGGAAAAATAGCGGGGTCACTAACGCGAACAGTTGCAAGAAGAATGAGGCAATTAGGACTTCGCCAAAGAGCTTGCGGTATTTGACCAGTGAAGGAATAAACCAACTGATATCGAAGTGCTGTTGCAGTCTTTCGCCCAGGCTTTGGCGACGTGTAAGCGCGATTAACTCGCCGGTCCATATGCTGTCCAGTTCTTCCAGTGAAATGGAGCGCGGCGCTTCTTCGCGCAAGTCATGGATTAATACGCCGGTAATTTCTGGCGCTTTATCTATGGCTGAAGGCTTTTCATCTGGAGCTGAAGGCTCTTTACCTAATGCTGAGGGCTCTTTACCTGGAGCTGAAGGCTCTTTACCTGGGGCTGAAGGCTCTTTACCTGACGCTGAGGGCTCTTTGCCTGACGCTGAGGGCTCTTTACCTGACGCTGAGGGCTCT
>JBCBZU010000257.1:0-4042 GCA_039815165.1 Pseudomonadota bacterium | reverse complement strand
GGCACGACGCCCGCGTCGATGACCATCTGAATAGGAGGGTTCCTCTCGATACCTTGCCCTCGCCTCGCAACCAGGAATTACAGTTGGAATTTCAAATCACCCGCTTTGGAGCCGGTGAGGGCCTGCTGGTGGTTCGCGACATTAGCCGTATCTATAAACTGGAGCAAATGCGCAAAGATTTTGTGGCCAATGTGAGCCATGAGTTGCGCACACCCTTAACAGTGATTCGCGGCTATCTGGAAACCCTGGCGGATACGCAAGACCTTGCTCAGGAAAACCTGATATGGCAAAAAGCATTAGCACAAATGCAAAATCAAGCGGCGCGGATGACCACATTAATTAATGACCTTACCATGCTCTCCAAGTTGGAAACTGACCCCGCCAATAGCCTACAACAGGCGGTAATATTAAAACCGCTGCTGGAGATGATTTGCAGCGAGGCACAGACGGTTAGCGGTGCCAATAAACACTCAATTACACTGCAGTGTCATCCCGATTTAAAGCTAATAGGGAATGACCGCGAGCTGCACAGCGCTTTCTCCAACCTGGTGATGAATGCCATCAAATATTCCCCCCCTGAAAAACCGATACGCATTAACGCCAGTTTAAATCTGGCAGGCATGTTACAGGTAGAGGTAGAAGATGAAGGCGTGGGCATTGAACCACAGCATATCAGCCGCTTAACCGAACGTTTTTATCGGGTGGATGCCAGCCGCTCCATTCAAACCGGGGGCACGGGTCTGGGCGTGGCCATTGTTAAGCATATTTTGCTGCGCCATGATGGTCGGCTGGAGATTCAGAGTGACTATGGCAAGGGCAGCCGCTTTAGCTGCTTGTTCCCGGCGGACAGGGTGATTCAAGCGGCGGCATAGCCTGGGCGTTACTGGATCGCGGCTTAGAGGACAAAAGACATCTGCACTAACGCTACGTATTATAACCAGTCTATCGTCTTTTTATATTATCCTTATGCACATACGCTTTTTGCGCTCCATCAATGATATCGATTCTGCCCTGTGGAATGGTTTGTGCCAGACGAACTATCCTTTTATTCGCCACGAATTTTTCTACGCCCTGGAACACAGCAATAGCACAACAAGGTCAACAGGCTGGCAGCCTTATCACGCCGTTGTCGAACAGCAGGATAAAGTGCTTGCCATTATGCCGCTGTTTCTTAAAGAGCACTCTTACGGTGAATATGTGTTTGACTGGGCTTGGGCCGATGCCTATCACCGTTATGGCCGGGACTATTACCCTAAGTTTTTAAATGCGGTTCCGTTTACGCCCGCCCAGGGGCCGCGCTGGCTGATTGATGAGACTGTTGATGAGGCCGCATGCCTGTCGTTTTTAATAAAGGCGATAGAGCAGGAGGCCATCAGAATAGAGGCCTCTTCTTTTCACTGTTTATTCCCCAATCATCATCAAGCCAACTTGCTCAATAACAGCCCTTATTTAAAACGTATTGGCTGCCAGTATCATTGGCTAAACCAAGGCTATAAGGATTTTGATGACTTTTTATCGCACTTTAGTTCACGAAAACGCAAAAACGTTAAAAAAGAAAGGCAAAAGGTTGTTGAGCAGGAGATTGCGCTAGTCACCAAACGTGGGCATGAGATCAGCCAACAAGAGTGGCAGGATTTTTATGTGTTTTATCATCTCACCTATTTTAAACGCAGTGGCCGCGAGGGCTATTTAACAGACGCGTTCTTTCCTCTTATTGCAAGGCTTATGTCGGAGTCTATCATGATGGTGCAGGCGAGAAAACGCGGTGAACTGGTTGCAGCGGCACTGTATTTTGAGGATGCCACCACGCTCTATGGGCGCTATTGGGGTTGTAAAGAAGAGTACGACCAACTGCATTTTGAAGCCTGCTATTATCAGGGCATCGACTACGCCATTGCCGGTCAATTAGAGCGCTTTGATCCGGGGGCGCAGGGGGAGCATAAAATTCAGCGGGGCTTTACGCCGGTTTTTACCTGCTCTTATCACTGGCTGGCAAGCCAGGAATTTCAACAGGCAATCGCGCAATTTCTGCACAGAGAAACGCAGCAAATACAGCTTTATCAACACGCCGCCTGCGAGCGCCTACCCTTTAAACAAGTAGACTAACAGGCGATTATTGGCGGGCATGGGGTGGTCTTGTTCTATGGTAAAGCCCGCATCTTCAAGCTGCTGGTTAACCCACTCGACATCCCGTATGCCACTGGCGTGATCACGCGCTTGTAGCCACTGATCAAAGGCGGCATTACTCTCACTGGTGTATTGGCCTTTATAGTTAAAAGGGCCATAAATACATAATAAGCCGCCCACCACCACTAGCTTGGGTAGTTGAGCAATGCATTGCTGCACCGTTGATTGACTCATAATGTGCAGGGTATTGGCCATAAAGACGGCATCGACAGGCTGTTCTACTGGCGGTGGCGTGGTCACATTCCACGTCAAAGGCGGGAGAACGTTAGTCAAACCGGCATCGCTAATCCACTGCAAAATGCCCTGGTGCTTGTCAATCAGATCACTGGTTTGCCACTGTAGGTGCGGCATTTGTTGGCCCAAGTAAACCGCGTGCTGACCCGTACCGCTAGCGATTTCCAGCACTGATTTTTTATGGGCCAGATAGGGTTTTAGGGTCGCGTAAATGGCTTGTTTATTATTTTCGCAGGCTTGTGAGAAAGGTTTGTTCATTATTTAGCGTGTTGGTTGCAGTGCAGGCCAGTGCAAGCCAGTACAAATAAGAACCGCTAAGCGCTGTTCACGGTTGTATCATTATAAAAAAAGCCCGGACACAAGCCGGGCTTCTATTGAATTGACCCTCAAAACCATCAAGGTGTTTCAGGGTCAGTGCTTATTGTTGTTTTTCTTTCCTTGAGTGGGCACTCCACTCAAACATAATAAAAACGGCTTAGAAGTCAGATACCTGTAATTTCTTCTGACTTTTTGCGTTAGCCGCGAAGCTCGCGCGCAGTTCGTCAGAAAGTGGAATCATACCACGCTCAGCCAGATAACCCTCTGGACCCCAGGTCGATTCTTTGGTGAACTCTGTCACGTATTCTACAATGCCAGGCACAACACCGACGTGGTTAAGCTTCACATAAAAGTAAAGGGGGCGAGAGATTTTGTAACTCTTGTCCGCGATTGTATCGAAAGTGGGCGCGATGCCTTCGACAAGAGAACCTTGTACTTTAGATGAATTCTCTTCCAGGAAGCTGAAACCGAAAATGCCGAGGGCATTTGGGTTTTTCTCCAGCTTTTGGATAATAAGGTTGTCGTTTTCACCGGCTTCAACGTAGGCACCGTCTTCGCGAACGGTGTGGCAAACGGTTTTGTAGGCTTTTTTGTCGGTTTTGCTCATGGCCTTGATCCAGCCAAAGGCTTTACAACCACCTTCCATTGCCAGTTCCGCAAAGGCGTCACGGGTACCGGAAGTAGGTGGAGGGCCGAGTACTTCGATCGCCACATTGGGCAGCGCTGGGTTGAGGTCTTTCCAGGTTTTGTAAGGGTTGGCCACTAGAGTCTCAGAACCATTGGGATTTGGCACTTCTTTCGCCAGGGCTAAGAACAGATCTTTACGGGTTAGCGAGAGCTGTGGCGATGCTTTGGAGTTGGCCACGGTGATACCGTCGAAGCCAATTAAGATTTCATTAACATCGACGCCGTTAGCGATGCATGATTCTAACTCAGACTGCTTCATACGACGCGAAGCGTTGGTCACATCGGGGTGCTCCACACCTACGCCTGCGCAAAAAAGCTTGGCGCCACCACCCGAACCGGTGGATTCAATGGTTGGCGTCTTAAATGTGGTGGTTTTACCAAACTTTTCCGCAACAACGGTTGCGAAAGGGTAAACCGTTGAAGAACCAACGATGCTGATAGAATCGCGAGCCGTCGCGGATACACTCAGGGTTATTGCAGCCGCTGTAGCAACGGCAACTGGGAATATTTTTTTCACTGAAAGCCTCCAGTTATTAGGGGTTTTTAACTAAAAATGGGCCAGTGGAGTGCGTGCTGGTCCTCGGGAATTCTTCACCGGAGGCTTAACTGACGGCAG
>JBCBZU010000281.1:0-3731 GCA_039815165.1 Pseudomonadota bacterium | reverse complement strand
TTTACCGTTTAGTTGCTACGGTTAAGGCACAAATGGCACCGCTTGGTGCCATTTTTGTTTTGCGGATGAAAGAAAATCTAAGGGTTTACAACAAAACCTTTGAAAATGAGCATAAATACACTTAATGCTGTTGTCGATATTGTCACGACAACGGAAATTTTTGGTCGATAATTTTACCTAAGCATGTCAATGTTAAGTGAAGCCTTGAGCAATGCTGCCGCACTGATTGTCAGTGGCGATAGCGGGCTTTGGCGCATTATCTTTTTATCGCTGAGAGTCAGCTTATCTGCTCTCATGCTGGCCTTATTGATCGGCATTCCCATTGCGGTCGCAATGACGGTTTATCCATTTCGCTTAAAGAAAGTTTGCCATATTATTGTCGATACACTGATGGCCTTTCCGCCGGTTGTTGTTGGATTGCTGGTTTACCTGTTACTGTCGACTGCGGGACCACTGGGGATTTGGGGCTTACTCTATACCCCAAGCGCAATGATTATTGCTCAAACCCTATTAATAACGCCCATAATCATTGCACTGTCGCTGCGCATTGTTGAGCAACATTGGCAGCGACTAAAAGAACAGCTATGGGTGCTGGGATTTTCACCCAGACAATCGCTCGGAGTACTGCTCCATGAGTCCCGCCGGGGCATTATCACCGTTGCCCTCGCGGGTTTTGGGCGGGCCATTGCGGAAATTGGTGCAGTCATGATTGTGGGTGGCAATATAGAACATCATACCCGAGTGATGACAACGGCAATTGCCATGGAAACGCGCCAGGGTAATCTTTCCATGGCTTTGGCTTTGGGCATCATCCTGATCACCCTGGCACTGATTATTAATACCAGCACTCATCTTGTGCAGCACCGCATCGGTATGCAATAGGAATCCTAGTGATGGCGCAGTCTGCTCGCTACTTTCCGCTACAGCTTCAGCAAGTCAGTCTTATCATTGGCCATAGCCACTGTCTTCAGGATATTCAATTGGACATTTGCGAGTCAGGTATCACCGCGATTATGGGTAATAATGGCTCCGGTAAAACCCTACTGTTAAAACTGATCTCTGGTTTACTCACAGCGAGTCACGGTGTGCTGCGCTGGCAACAGCAACCCAGCCCCCCCAAACTCACCTTTGTACCCCAGAGTGCCGCCCTCTTCGATACCAGTGTGAATACCAACCTAAAAATCCCACTTAAACATCAGCAACACAAGGCCATCGAGCAGCGTATAGCTGAGGCATTGGAATGGGCAGGCATTACGCATTTGCGCCATAAACATATCACCCAACTGTCGACAGGTGAACAGCACTTGGTGGCATTGGCGAGAGCCTGGTCTCTGGAACCTCAGATTGTGTTACTGGATGAGCCCAGCGCAAATTTTGACCCTTGCCGTCGCCAAAACATCGATGCTCTTATACAAGATTGGGGGCAATCCAGTAAAATTATTTTTTCCACACATAATACTCAGCAGGCTCGCACACTGGCGGATAATATTGTGTTACTGGATGCAGGCAAAGTGGTTTGTCATCAAGGCAACAAAACTTTTTTTGCCTCGCCTGAATTTCATCAATTTTGTGGTCTACACTAGAGTTGACGGTTTATCCAGGCTTTTTATAAAAGCTTTTGTGAAAAAAATTTATGAAAAGCAGTTATGAAAAGCAGTTATGAAAAGCAGTTACTAACGGGGCACTTGAAAAGAATACACTGGGTAGTATGAATACTATAAAAAAATATCTCTACATTGGCCTGCTTACATTCATGGCTTGGGGATGCAGCCAGGATATGAATGCGGTTAAAGTCGGTGCAAGCACCACCTTGGAAGACTCAGGTTTATTAAGCGAATTAATTAAGGCCTTTGAGAATAGCCATTCCCTACGGGTATTGCCGGTGATTGCCGGCAGTGGAGAAATTCATCAACTGATTGATCGCCGGGATATTCACTCTGCCATTACCCATGACCCCGAAGGTGAGCGGTTACTATTGGCTAAGGGCATCGTTACACAGCGTATCCCCTTAATGAAAAATGATTTTCTTATTGTTGGACATGCAAATGACCCCGCCCACATTAAGCAAGCCATCAGCCCCGATGAGGCGTTTGAAAAAATTATTAATGTGGGTGAACTGTTTGTCAGCCGCGCCGACAATAGCGGCACCTACCAAATGGAACAGAAATGGTGGAGCAAAGCCAGGATACACGCCAAACCAGAACAAATCATTAAAACCGGCAGCGGTATGGGCGAAACGCTGACCATTGCCGCTGAGCGCTCTGCCTATTTACTTGTCGACAGAGGCACATGGTTAAACTTCGCAAACCGCAATGGACTGACGGCGCTATTTGAAGATAGGGAATTGCTGCCCAATGAATACAGCATATTGTCTTGGAATAACGATAGCGCAAAAGAGTGGGAACAGTGGTTACTATCTGCTGATGCGAAGGCTATAATGGGCCGCTACCGCTTGCAGGAACAGCAAGTGTTTTTTCCACTTCCGCCACAGTAATTCGACAACATAGCGGCAACATAGCGGACGGACACTGTCTATTTATTCTAAAACTTCCCAGTATATAGAAATATCCACTAAAAGCTGAAAATATATGAATACACCGCTGAATATTGCCGTACTGACTATTTCAGATACCCGCACAAGCGCTAACGATACATCGGGTGATTTACTGGTTGCATCTGCGCTTAGTGCCAATCACCAGATTATTGATCGTTCACTTGTTAAAGACGATGTCTATCAGATTCGTTCACAGGTGTCCCAGTGGATAGCCGACAACCATATTCACGTCATTATCAGCACTGGCGGCACCGGTTTTTCAGGTAGAGACAGCACGCCCGAAGCAGTGATACCCTTATTTGATAAAACCATTGATGGCTTTGGAGAATTATTTCGACAAGTGTCTTACGCCGACATTGGCAGTTCTACCATTCAGTCCCGCTGTGTGGGCGGACTTGCCAATAAGACCTTAATCTTTTGCCTGCCAGGCTCTAATAATGCCTGCCAAACCGCCTGGGAAAAAATTCTCAAGCAACAACTGGATAGCCACTACAAGCCCTGCAACTATGTTGGCTTACTAACAACACAATGACTGATAAAATGCTATCCGTTGAGCAGGCCGTCACCAACATTACGGCCTGTGCACAAGCCCTTAAAGATGTCGACACTATCGCCCTTGAAGATGCACTAGGGCGCACCTTAGCAGCGGCCATACATTCACCAATAGATGTGCCTGCTGCCGATAATAGTGCGATGGATGGCTATGCGCTCAATGTCGATGATCTCGCTCAAGGCGAAGCAAAAACCAAACTGCCGGTGATGCAAATTATCACGGCGGGCGCGGATGCGGCGGCGTTAACCCGCAATACTGCCGCACGAATTTTTACCGGCGCAGACATTCCACAAGGCGCTAATGCCGTGGTGATGCAAGAGCAGTGTGATATTTACGAGGGCTCTGTTTGTGTTCCCAATGATACCCCTGTAGGCAATAATATTCGCCCTCGAGGGCAGGATATTTGCACGGGAGAAAAAATATTTGATAAAGGCCGCGTATTAAAGCCTCAGGATCTGGGATTATTGGCCGCCATTGGCCACAGCCATATCAAGGTGATTAGACCACTAAGCGTGGCTATTATCTCTACCGGCAATGAGCTGGTTAATCCTGGCACTGCGCTGAAACCAGGGCAAATTTATAACTCCAATCGCTACCTGCTGATTGGCTTACTCAATAAACTCA
>JBCBZU010000496.1:0-1713 GCA_039815165.1 Pseudomonadota bacterium | reverse complement strand
GTGAGAAATAAGCGGTCAACTGCGGTTTTTAGGTTTAAGACCACTGGGCATAGGGTGCTCTATGGGCGAATGACCTCGGTTTCTAGTGATTTCGCTTCGGCTCCAATAAAAAAATGCTATTCAGAAAATAACTGACGCATCGTCAAATTTATATTGACGATGCGTCAAAAATGGTTTTTAATGCTGCCCGTTGCCAAATTTTAAGAGTGATTTTTTCGAATGGCTCCCCGATATATTGATCCAGATACCCTCAAAGCCCGCGAAGAAGAGATACTCGACCAAGCCTTGGAGATTATCTCCGGCCAGGGTATCGTGGCATTGACAATGGACAAACTGGTCGCCAAAGTCAGCTACTCAAAGGGTACGGTCTATAACCATTTTTCATCGAAGGAAGACGTGCTCGCCGGTTTATGCAATCGCAATATGCGCAATGCGATGAACTTGTTTGTACGCGCCGCCGCCATTGACGCTTGTGCGCGCGACAAAATGACCACCATAGGTTTTGCTTATATGGTGTTTGTGTTGATGTCACCCCAACACTTCACCTTAGTTATGAATGCCAAAACAGAATTATTTGAGAAGGCCTCAGATACTCGCCGGGATGAACATGATCAACTGGATCAAAAACTATTTGCGGTGATGTGTACCATTATTGAAGGCGCGATAGAACGCAAGGAACTGGTTTTACAAAACGACATTAATGTGCAGCAGGTGTGCTTCTCTTTTTGGGCGATGGAATACGGCACAATTGGGCTGTTACTTAATGGTGAAAAAGCCTGTAGCACCATGACCGGCATGATGTTGGAGGATCGAGTCATTGCCCACGGTAATGTTGTCATGGATGGCATAGGCTGGCAGCCATCCAACACTAACCAAGAAGAATTTATAAAGTGGTTAAAATCGGATTTATTTTCTCAAGAGCTGGATGCCTTGGAAAAGCAAGGCATTCACTTAAGAGCTGCATAAATGGCCAGGTAAAAAGCTCGGCGTCATTGTTGTAAACAATAAATGGCGTCTCTGTACCCAACTGAATTAGAGATAGATTCCATGAACACCTTTAAAGAAACGCTATTTGACCTCGCTATCCGGCGACCCTTTTTAGTTATGCTGCTGGTATTGGCGGCAGTATTCGGGGCTGCTTATGGCATGTCCAAGCTGACATTTAAGTCTGATTATCGCATTTTCTTTGGCGCAGAAAATCCCCAACTCACTGCCTATGAAAAAATGCAGGCCACGTTTACCAAAAATGACAGTGTGTCATTTATTGTGGTGCCCAAAGACGGGGTAGTGTTTAAAGAAGAAACGCTTACCGCCATTCACTTTCTAACCAATGAGTCATGGCAAATTCCCTACACCAGCCGGGTCGACTCAGTAACAAACTACCAGCATACCGTTGCCGAAGGTGACGACTTGCTTGTCGGTGATTTGGTACTTGAGCCTGAATTTTTACCCGATCTTGATATGGGTGAATTAAAGTCGATTATTTTAAGCGAGCCTTTGGTTGAAAAACGGCTTGTCTCGGAAGCAGCAGATGTCACCATTGTCAATGCAACCGTCCAGCTTCCCGGCATAGATACTGTTACTGAGCTGCCAGAGGTGGTATCGAAAGTTCGAGCAATCCGGACCAGCTTTTTAGAAAACTTCCCTGATCATGATGTTTATTTATCTGGCATTATCATGATGAATAACTCGTTCTCGGAATCTGCATTAAAT
>JBCBZU010000143.1:0-6025 GCA_039815165.1 Pseudomonadota bacterium | reverse complement strand
CAATTGACTGATATAGTTGTTAATAGGTTCAAATCCTTCATAATCTTTAGACGCCAACAATATAGGCATCATCACATATGGCCCTGCATACTTTTGTAACAGCAGTTGTTTTGCTAGCTGTGTGTAATCCTGATTTATAAAAATTTCTTTCGCAATCTTAGTGGGTAGCAGCAATGTTAATGCAGACTTTTCCTGTAGATCCAAATCACTGCTGTCGAAAAGCAAACGCGGTTCATTTATGATCATCTTAAAGGCTTGATCAGCAGTTATTGTTTCAGAAGGTGTTGTTTTAGAATTTGCAAATTTGATCAATGCATTCCAAGAACGGCGCACAAGGTTATCTTCAGGCAGCAAATTGATCAATTCTTCCACCTTATTGCTGTCCATAGCCAGAAGTTTTCCCGCTACCTCAGTAGGACTGACAACGCTGAATATACGATCTCTTTGCTCGGGTGTTAAGGAAGATAGTGTCGGCTGAAATGCATCAATCTCCAGTAAATTTAATAAGGCCCATTGCTGTCTCGCTGTCAGTTGGGTAAAAGCGGGACTTTGCACTGTCGTTTCGGTAGAAGTGTCAAACAGAGTATAAGCGTCTCGCCAGCTTAATTCCGCTTTTTTTGCAAAAATTTGCAGTGCTTGCCAAGTCTCGCGCAAAGGGCTGTAGGTGATAGTTTGGTTGATAACCTGTTGCGGGTCTTTCCCTTCCCCATAGCCGTTTAAAAGAAATAGAAATGATTCTCTGAGGTTTTCATTTATCTTAGAAAACGAAATGAATAACTTATTCCTGGAAGATTTCCTCATAGTATATGGTAATAGTTTTATCAGACTCATTTGTTGATTAAACTCTAGAGTTGCTAATTCCTCATACTCAATGCGATATCCAGTAAAAATTTGAGTAAACTCAATGTAAGCCTCTAAAAGACTGTTGCTGCCGCTCGTATCCTTAAACACCTTTAAGGCCTCCCAAGTTTCTCTAACAGGGTGAGTGGCAGGCACATCTTTAAGTATGGTTTCCGCATCATTGTCCATAAGCAAAGCGGGAACGGCCAAATAGGGGTCTGATAATACGTCGGCAAGATCCTCTGGCAATATGAGGCTCAAGGCCTCTGCCGCCCGTGCTGGCGGTAGTATAAAGACCATTACCCTTTTTTCTTGCGCCGATAAGTTTCTAAAGGCACTGGCGCTAAATATATCGGCGGGCTTGTTAATCATATCGGCATATACATCACGCCTGTCCATTTCAGCTTCGTTTGCAAATTTGCCCAATGCACGCCAAGTTTCATACAAAATATTGTCTTCGCCCGCTGTACGGAATAGATTAATCACATCATTAGCGTCAGTCGCCAGCAGTATAGGCATAAGTATATGACGTGATGCCTCCGATTTTAACAAGGGCTTCAATACGTTTATGTCAAGGGATCTCAAGATCAATGTCGCGCGACTTGGCGGTAACAAGCCTAACAGTGCTGCCCGTTGTTCGGTTGGCAAAGTACTAAATGTATCGGCTGCGGTGAATTTTTCTGGAGTGCTGATAAAACTGGCATAGGTATCCTCGATGGGCTCGTCTCCCAAATTTTTAAGCGCTTGCCAAACAGTATTGATGGGGCTGATGATAAACAATGAATTATCCAGTATGTTTGTCAGCAGTGTGTTGTCATTTCTATGGAGATAAATAAGCGCGGGCAGCACTTGATAAGGCTCAGCCGCCAACAACAGCGTGTTTTTTTCTTCTGGTGGTAACGACCTTACCGCATCAGCCGCCAGAGGCGGCAACAGGGAGAAGATAAGGCTCGCCTGTTGTCTGGTGGATAGAGATTTAAATTCGGGACTGGTTGCTGTTTCGGCGGGAAGATTCAGTAAATGCGTATAGGCTTGATCACGGCTTATGTCTCTTGCTTTGGCATACTGATCCAGGGCGTCCAGGACATCGACCATACGGCTAAAACCCGGTAGCAACTCAATAATGGGACCTGATTGACTCGAATCCATAGCCAGTAATAATGGCAATGCCAAGTGTATCCCGCTATCCAAACTAAACAGATCTGTTTTGGCCTCAGCGGTCATAGCGTTTACCGCACTGATGGCAGTGCGCTGGGGTAGCAGGGCCAGTAGCGCCATTTTCCGTTGGGGTGCCAAACTGGTAAATTTTGGGGATGATATAGCAGTGCTTGGGTCGCTGACAAAGTCCTCATACTTATTTTGAATGTCCTGCGCGGAGGCGGGTCCGTGCACGGGGGCGGACCCGTCAAAATAATTTTCTGCGTAGGCTTTCAGTGCCCTCCAGAGGGTGCCGGCAGTGCTCAGTGGACCCAAGTTATTGATAATGCTTTCCGCCTCGTGGGCCTCCCCGGCAAAGACGGCGTTCATCAGCAAATTAGGGTCGATACTGTCGATGGCCTTTAGGATAGAGACATTTGTAACCAGTTCAAGATCTGATCTTAAGTAGTCATGAAGATCATTTCCTGTGAGTAAGCCCAACAATGCCCCTTGTTCAGTGGCGGATAAGGCATCAAATTTCCGCTTAATCCTCGTGTGATCGCCATCATCGCCTTTGATAAAGGCAAGGAACGCTGCATAAGTCCCGCTAACATTATTACGCAAATCATCAGCCAAGCCCTTAGCGCTTGGATTGCTTCTTGCCCTAGTGCCTGCTTGCCCCGAGCCATGTAACAGCTTATTCAGGCGCACCAGCGCTGCCCACGCCTCTGCGACAGGGTGTGTGTCAGCGTAAGTGCTGACGATGGCATCGGCATCACTGCGCTCCAGGCGAACTAACATCGCCACCATGGCATCAGGGGTGGCCACGCCAAGGACGTCATCCTTGGCATCCTCTGTCATCTGGTCAAGGGCTCCTTTAAATTTGTCTGGCGTCAATAGCAGTAGCAGTGCCAGTTTTTCTTCAGCGCTTAATCCTGTAAAGGCCGGGCTGTTGACAACAGGCGCGTCGGTAAAGGCGGTATAGGCCTGTTTAACACGGGTGCCATTACCCAGTGCGCTGGCATAGGCGCTGAGGGCATCCCAGGCTTGGCGGGTGCGATTGGTGGGGGTTAATGTGCTGACAAAAGCAGCGGCATCCGGCATGGTCATTATTAAGGCGAAGACCTCAGCGGGTGCGACTGCGTCCTCCTGTATCAAGACTTTCGCTATATCCGGTAGAGCCATGAGGGCGTGCGCTAAGAGGTCGTGGGTGATCGAATTATTAGGGTCTTTGGCATTTGCCAGCAACTGCTCGTAAACCGATACTACACTTGTGGGCTCGGTGTTGTAGGCACTGAGCAATTGATTTTTCATATCAATCACGGTCTGGGTATCGGCAGGTGAAAGACCCGCATAAACTCCAGGATTCAAGATTCTGGACCGGTCAAATACTGCTAATTTACTTAACATCAATTCCCTGTCTTGGTCCGCCATTGCTTGACTTATTTCGGCTATAACGGCATCCAGGCGATCCCTTGCCTCCAGGTATTTAGCCCTATCACTATCCGCTGGATTTCCCAAAAGTTTATTTACATGCCCGTAAAGGTCCGCAATAAACTCACCCATAGGCTCAGGGGCTAATTGATTTAGCCATGCTTTCATGCCTGCGCTGACTGTTTGCTTATTGCCTTCTATCAGTATTTTTGCGAATAGACTTAATACATTATTTTTACTTGCTATACTGAACGAAGCGTCTGTTAAATATTTAGTAACAATTTCTTCAAAAGCATTAACGCTCAGGAAGGTGGGCTCAGCGGCTAATATCTTGACTAATAATGGCAAAGTACGGAGATCTGTAAATGCAATAAATACATTCGCTTTCCTCGCATCTTTGTTTTCAATAAAAAACTTCAAAAAATCTTCGCTAGCTGAATCAGGAATTTTTTGAAGATAAGACACTATTTTATATACATCGTCAAAAACGAATACGTTCACCAGAGCTTTCGCTGTAGCGCGTGGTAAACCAGACATAAACAGGTTGACTATGCCTATAATTTTGTCAGATTGATCATCACTATCTAAGAGTTCACCTATAACAGTACCAAAATTTCCAATATACATCTCCGGTTCTGATATCAGTCCAGTGTAAAATTTCGCCGGGCTTTGCTGCTGATTAGCAAGTGTGTTGTATCTAGAAGAAATATCGGACAAGAAGTCCCACAGTTGTTTAATCCTATGCGATTCAGGCAGGGTATCGAGAATAGCCTTTCTAGCATGAATCCTGGCTTGCGCCTTATCCCCAGTTTCCTCAGTGGATAAAATCAGCATAGCCTGAACGGGATAATGGTCGAAGAGATATTCCCTTGCTGCAGATGACATTGCTTGCATCAAATAGAAGGCGGTATTCGTATTGGGTATAAAGGCGATCAGTGCGGCTTGTTGTTCATTCGTCAAGCTTCTAAGATCTATCGCTTCAGGCGTGTAAGGCTTTAAATTCACGAGTACAGCATAAGCATCTTTAAGGTTATTGATATGCATGAGTGTATCTTTATACGCTATCAAAGCAGACCAGGCTTTGTGAGTTGCGCTGTCGGCGGGAAATGCAGCATCGATAAACTTTTTGGCATCACCGAGATTCATAGTCATTAACTCTGCAAGCAGTTGTGGTTGAGGGCCAGCAGCAGGCTCAGCAATAAGGCTTTTCAATTTATGGATGCGTTGCAGATCAGTTATACCTGTCTCTTCTTCGATACGTATTATTTCGCTCAAATAATCTCGATGAGTTTGACTGTTGATGGGAAATGCAGCATCGATAAACTTTTCGGCAAAACCGATATCCATGGTCAATAACTCTGTAAACAGTTGTCGTTGAGGGCCAGCAGGCGGCTCAACAATAAGGCTTCTCAATTCATGGATGCGTTGCAGATCAGTTGTACCTGTCGCTGTGGCAATAGGTTTTATTTCATACCAAGCGACCCGCGTTGGATCAGTCTCGTCAAGTGGATTGATAATTAGCGTTTCTGCTTTCTCTGCGGTCATAATCGCCACTAACAGCGAAACCAGTTCTAATGGCGGTAGAGCAAACACGTTATTCCATTTTTCTAGTTCTTCAGCAGACAGATAATCATTTCCATCGGCGAACACTAACGCTACAATTTGATCAACTAACAGCGGATCTTGTAATCCACGCAACGTTTGTCTGATGTCTTCTGCGGAGGAATATTTAAGAATTTCAATCCAGGTCTCTGCCATTACAGGTGTTGTTGTAGAACCCTGTCGAACGACTTTTTCAAGCAGATTATCCACAATATTAGCCAATTTAACCGGATCATTATCCACCAGTGTAGCCGCAAAGGCAGCTCGATCAGCGGCCGATTTTCCACGCATAAGATCCACAGCCAGAGTATTTAAAAAACTTATCCGTTTATCATGGACAGGGGGTTTGCCCTTCGGCGGATATTTTTTCAGTAAGCGCAAATACAAAGCAGCAAACGTATTTGCTTGCTCATCGGCTGACATTCCCCGCATAAGATCCTTAACCAGAGCGCTTAATGAATGTATTCGCTTATCATAGGCAGGGGGTTCGCCAGTCGGTGGGTATCTTTCCAGCAAGCGCAAATACATAATCGCAAGCGTATCTGCTTGCTGGGTGTTGGGTAGGGCTTCTAACCAGCGCTTACCCAGCTCAAAACCGCCAGCAATCTTACCGCCAAACATAAGCTCAACATTAAATTCAGGTCCTGCTACCCCGCCGGGTACAGGGAGTACTGTCAGTAGTAATGCTTGCTGTTCGCTATCGCTTAAATGAGTAAATGCTGTAGAGAACTTGCCTGTTTTTGTTTCTTCGAGAAACACATTGTATGCATCATTGAGCGTAGCAGGTCTTGGTCTTGTAGCGTTGCGGAATTTATTTAGCCCATTCCAGGCAAGGCGAGTGAGGTTATCCGCAGGCAATTGACTGATCTTTTTATCAGCAGCGTCAAATTCATCATCATTTCTAAGCGCCAATAATATAGGCATCATTACATATGGTATTGCGTACTTTTCTAAGTTTTTTAGATCTTTGTAATTTACGTTTATAAAAATTTCTTTCGCGATCTCAGGGGGT
>JBCBZU010000047.1:0-8960 GCA_039815165.1 Pseudomonadota bacterium | reverse complement strand
GGATTTTTTTATAGGAGAGTAACTTTTGGTAGATGGGTTCATTTTTGAGCTTGCTGTCTTCCGGGAGCTCTTTATCAATAGCTTGCATTAAGTCAACATATTGATTGATGCGCTGGTATTGTTTGCTGTCATGGCGAATTTTGCATTCGAAGGTAATTTCAATCATGCGATCAAAAACATCGCTCATATTTTGTGGCTTCTTGCCTGAGTGAGCGAAGAGCTCAACCAGAATCATTTCTCGCTGGTCTTTATCGGTGCCCAGTTTTTCTAGGGCTTTAAATGCCGGTTTTAACGGTGTGTTGGAAAACAGTCCGCCATCCCAATAACTGTTGTCATCAATATCGACCATGGGGAACGAAGGCGGCAGGCTGCCACTCGCCACAATATGCTCGAAGGTGATGTCCATTTCCCGATTATCAAACAAGTCTAGCTGACCGGTCTCAATATTCGTTGCAGTGATAATTAAGTGAGGGGATTGCTTGCTGTTGAGTTTATCCAGATCGATAATCTTATTTAGGGTTGTGTACAGTAAATCCGTATTGTAAAAATGAGTTGACATCCCCGGATTCCAGTAAGCATTAGGGTTAGGGCTGTACATACCTTGATTATACATAAGCGACATAGCCAGTTGCACAGGTTGTGGTGTTAAGGGAAGTGACTTAGTTGTAAAACATTTCCATAACTCACCCAGCGCCTTAACCGGGTCGCCCACGGCGCCGGTTAATACCGCGGCAGAAAAGGCGCCGATGGAGACACCGGAAATAATATCGGGTGAAAAATCATTTTGTTCATACAGTGCTTTTAACACACCATACTCATATGCACCCAAGGCGCCGCCGCCCTGTAAGACCAACGCAATATAGTTCTTGTTCATAATCACCCCTTATAAGAAAATGAAGTTATCGACACGATTCACTATGACACTCTACCTACTGTTTAAGGTAAAAAGTGTAAACCTAGAATAAAAATATGTCTGTAACATTTCCCGCCAATAGTGCTCGAAGGCGAGCAACCATATAGTGCATTGAACTACCGATTCAAGCAGTGGGTGTGCGGCCAGGCCAGGTCGTCAATTCCAGCGGCTGTAAGTCCTGCTCCGGCAAGGTAGGCCAACCACCCACCCTATAGTAAACATCGAGCAGGCGGTGGTAACTTCAAATGTTAAGCGCGACGGGCACAAGCCATCAGGTCGTAAGCGAAAGCTTAGGTCATTTAGCCTCGAAAAGATTTCACACAAGGGGTGACAGCTCACCCCTCCCGCAAGCTAACGCTGTGTAACGCATTTTGCGTTAGACAGCAGAAAAGCAGGTTCACTCATCAGTAACAAAATATACAAGTTGAAAAACCGAGTCCGCTAATGCGGATGGAGAAAAGGCCATCACGAAAGCAACAGCGCTGTGGGTAAACAGTTATCGTGCACAGCAATACAGAAAGTGTGTCAACGAAACGGCAAGGCATAGCGGAGAAGGCCGGCAGAGATAAGTGCTGTCAATTCACTACGGCAAAACTTATTTCACGCATATGCATATAGTCGCTGCGTGCAGCGAGGTATTTAATGAAAGTATTTTCTGGCTAGTGTTTGCATGGTGGGAGTGCCGGGCTACTCGACCAGAGTCTTTGATTGCGTCGTAATGGTAATATCAAAGACTCTGACCCCATTGATTTTAACTTTTTAATTCAGGATCCGCCGAAATTATCCACTCAAATCTATCGGATACCTCATCTTCCATTAGGTCAAATAAGGCCTTTATTGTATCTTTATCCACTACCGAAATTAACCGGCCGGTGCGTGATAACGGGTCTGGATAACCACCATCAATTACTGCGGAAGTGGTTAAGACAGCAATGCTCAAGTTGGTATCAGTGCTTGCTAAAGCACTGAATAAGCGCCCCCCTACGGCTGAGGGCAAGTAGCGAATTAGCATTGTCAGTCTGTAAGCCAGTAAGTCACGGTCGTCTTCGTTGGTATTAGTGATCAATGTCGACACTGCGGTTGCCAACTCATCAGGGCTTGCGTCTATGAGGGCTTGGTAAGCGGATGCTGAATCACCACCAGCGGCGCCTAACACCGCGACAATCTCTGAAAAGGCCTCAAAGGCCATTGATATGGGGTCTAGCTGATCGCTTATTACTGCATAATCAGGTAATGCTTTTCCAGCATCGGTAATGCCCTGAACGCTATCTTCACTAAGGGCATCGAAAATGGCTATGGCATCCACAATACTCGTTTCGCCAGACGTGCTGGTGGGATTCATTGCCAATAGGCTTGCTGCTGCCAGTGATGAATTCCTCTCGACCATTCCCTTAAACAGTTTGGTCGCGAGATCGGGATTTATTGTATAGAGGGCCGCTAATACGCGGGCGAAAAAGCTGGGAGCCCCATCGATATCGAAAAAGGTCTTTGCCGCTGTTTCAACATCCATTGTGGTGAGTATTGCTGCGATAGTGGCACTATCCATAAACTCCGTAAGGGCATATGCTTCTTCTTCATCCTTTAAGCTGGCTATTATAACGCCAGCGCTGAGAGGTGGCAGGCCACTAAGCAGTGCGCCGCTTGTCGCTATGCTCAGGTTCTTGAATTCATCGGATTCACCGACAGTTGCCGCGTGGTCTATGAGGTATCGGTACGCTGCTGATGGGCTTATAGCCTTAGCCTCGGCATAGGCTGTCAGTGCCTCCCAGGCTTTGCGCAGGGGGCTGTCGCTGGACAGGCCGTCTAAAAGCGCTGTTACCTTTTCCGGATTGATACTGAGAAATCCAGTCATGATATAGGGCGGTGGGGTGGCTAACAGCATAGCCTCAAGGACGTCGGGGTAGGTGTGGTGCAGTGCCAACATCGCTGCGCCAGCACTGGGAGCGGGCAGGGCGGATACCAACATTCCCTGGTGCTCAGGCGTCAAGCCGAGAAATGCATGGGAGAGTACCAGGCTAGGATTATCCACCAGGTCAGCGTAAAGACCCTCGAGCGTATCTTCTGACTCTGCGGCCGCTTCAAAGGCCAATAGAGCCTCCCAGGCTTTTCGAATCGGATTGGATTCAAGCAGGCTAGTGAGCATAATCTCTACCATGTTACGGTCTAGCCTTACCAGTATCGGCATTATTTCAGAAGGGCTGGCTATACCGAAGATATAGCTTTTCGCTTGCGGTCCAATGGCGAAGAAGGCTGCAGATGCTTCCGCGGGTGGCAGTGACAATATCAAAGCCCACTGGTCTTCGTGGCTTAAAACAATATCGTTATCGTTGTCTTCAAATAGCGCTGCAGTTCCAGCGGGATTTCCTTTCAATTCAGCGTAGGCATTATCGATCGTTGTGCCGAGCGCATCTGCAAGTTTTTTAAGTGCCTCCCAAGATCGTCGAGTGGCGCTGCCTGGGGGCAAGTCATTGACGATGTCTTCTGCCCACGTAGGATTTGCCGTCCATAGAACCACTAATAGCGGAATGGCGGTTGCTGGCGGCATGGCTGCCCAAACCGCGGATGCATTGGGTATTGCGTCTAAAATCGCCAATGAGGTTACAGTATCGATTGTCCCTAAGGCAGTGCTGGCCTCGGCGTCGGTTAGTTCATCAAAGATGTTTATCCAAGGTGAGGGTGTTACCGGGCCAGTTGGCCCCGCAGCCAGTCCATCGACAATGCCCACCATAAAGGGTGAGGGAAAGTGTTCAAGCAAATCGGCAAAAAACCCCGGTTGATGGTTCGACTCTATCTTGGGCATCAAGGTAGTTGATACTATACCGTCTAGCGTTGCTTGATTTTCTTTTTCCAGGTACAGGTACATCAAGGCGAGTACGCTGGCCAAGGTGCCTGGGGTGGTTGTAAGTGTTCCCAGCCAGTGAGCTACTGTCGTGCCATAGTCAGCGGCCTCTGGTGAAGAAAGCATCGTTGATAGCAAGTGTGCTAAAGCCTGTGGATGGCTTTCGGCCATTGCGGTAATAATCCCATCCATGGAACCACTGGTGGCCGTGGCCGCAGCGGCCATCGTGGCACCCAGGCTCAGAATAGTATCACTTCCGTCATAAGCGTTGACGATAGTCGCCACTGCGCTTGCCACAAGCTCGTTGCCTTGATCGTTCACAAAATCGATTAGAAAAGTTGGCCTCATACCCTGAGGTAGCGTGAGCAAAAAGTAAATCCTTTCAATAAGCGTTGCGGGTGCTGTTGTTGGCGCCTCATCCGGTGTGATCAAGCTCAATAAACGTGTTCTTTCAGCGTCTGTTAGCCCCGCGACCAAATCATCGAAGGGAACACCCCCTGTAGGCTCTGCTAATAAAACCACAATCTCATCAAATTTTTCGGCTTCCTCAGGATGACTGTCTCTAAAGAACCCATAAATAACGGCGACCAGGGCCGGCAGGCTTTCTGCGGGTAAGGCCAACAGCCAGGCCAACCCCATGGTCCAGCCACTGCCATCCGAGGCCCCTGCAAGCATTTCACTGGGACTCAACGACATCATAAAAGTGCCAATATACGACCCGGTCAATTCTGAATCTATGACTACCATGGCACTGATAACCGGGTTCATGGCCTCGTGATCAGCCGCCATCAATGCCCTTAGTCCTGCCACACGACCTGGTTCGCCTTGTTTAATAATCGCTAAAATGAGCTCGGCGGCCCTTTTATCCCCCAATCTCGATCTAATCAGTGATAAAAACTCAAGTGCCTCTGCTGTGGGTAGGGATGTTAAATAGTCTGCTGCTGAGGTCTCAGCAAGTTGGTTCGGATTCGTCAGATAAAGCAGTTCACGGATGGCTATTTCCCATCGATAGTCTTCGTCTCCCTCTCTCATGCGCGCGCTTAAGCGCTCTGCATCGTCGGGTTTCAGTGTGGTTATTAAGGCCAGTAGTCTGGATGTCGCTATCCCTTTTACTAATCCTGATACAAACACATCAAGCCGCTCCAGTTGCATAAGGTCGCCTGATCGCGAAGCAATGGTATACATGTCGACAATAACACTGGCGAATAACTCATTATCCAGTGCGTCAAACCAAGTCTCTACAAGATAAGCGCTGTCAGCAATGCTGTCGTCTAAAATAGCCTCTAAAAACAGACTCCCCGTTAATTCAGAGGAAAGTGTGGCCATGGCGGCAAGCGTTGGTTCCATGGTATCAGCCGATAGTCCGATGGATGTAGGGTTAGTCGCCATAACCTGAATAAGGGCCGCAGAAGATTCGGGGTTTATGTCTGCTACGCTTGGGTTGGGGTTATTGGCAAAATCATCCACTATGGTAGAAAACGCCAGTGTCGCGGCAGCTTGAGGGCTGATGTCAGTGGCAACAGTCGACCACATTGCCAGTGCCTGATCTACTGCCTGATGTGTGGGCAAGGCGGTCATATAGGCCGCGGCCAGAGTATAGTCTCCCTCACCCACAAGGCTAATGGCCAGGTTGGTATTGGCGGTCTCGGGATTAAAATCGGGCAGCAAAGTCGCAATATGCAAGCCTGCGGCTGCGGCGGCCATATCGGTATCACCTGAGTCTAATAGTCGATTCAGTGCGTGCTGGGCTATTATCTCTTCATGTTCATCAACGGTATTGTCGTGGTGGAAAAAGTCTAGATAGTATTGTGCGGCAGCTTGAGGGCCGGTGCTTTGATTGTGGCTTTCGTTGCCGTCATATATTTGCAATAACGTTTCTTGCAGTTCAAAACTGCTGAGGATGTCCTGAATGCTAAGGTTTGGGTCTGTGGCCGTTGTTGTTGTGGGACCTTGCAGGTTTGGAGTAGACGGGGACGGGGGTCTGGTAATACCGACACCGGCGTCAAATACCGTGGCGCCGACGGGCGCAGCGATAAAGTTCAGTAAGCTGAGTACACCAAAGGCACCTTTCACCGAAGAGCTTACCGTGGTTAAAGACGCATAGGCAGAAACCACATTACTCGATGCAGCGGCGCTGCCGCCGGGGCCGAGAAGCGCATCGGCTGTCGATATTCCATCCACTGCCATTGCCGCCTCTCGTGCCAATAATGCCGCCTCGGCAGCTTCTGCGTAGGCGGTAGCCGCCGCTGAGTAGATACCCGTCAATAAAACCAGCCCTGAGAGCACCATCGTTATGATAAACACTGTCTCTTTATTTTCTTGTGCCTTTTTTTCGTGAGCAACATTGTTTTCTATCTTATCCCTTATAGCATTGTATTCAGCCTCGAGTTTATCGATGGATTGGCCTCGATTTTCCATTTCGCCTTTCACATAGCCATAAATTGAGTCCAGATTACGCTCTGCGATTTGCCAGCGGGTAGAGTTTTTTAATTTGTCGTCAAAATCAGGGTGCCTATCGTCGGCTGCATAAGCCCAGTAGCCTGCGATCTCCATGACTGATACCGTGTTTGCGGGTATCAAGCTCAGTACCGGCTTGATGCCAAGGTTGGCAAGGGAGCTGGTTCCAAAGGCCTCATGGAGCTGTGCCACTGCCTCTGCATCGGTGACTGTCGACACGGCATCGGTGGTGGTTAAGCCAATATTGTCGGCAAAACTTCTTAGGGTGGTGCCATCGACATCGTCAAACTCTTTATGGGTTTCATAGGTCGCTAAGTCTTCGTTATAGATTATTGTCTCCCCGGTTTGCATCGGATAGGATTTTTTGTCCAGGGCTTTATTTTCAATATAGTGGTTTATCAATACCCTAAACATATGGGCGAAGCGCGCTTCCAGATTGCCATCGGATATAATGTCTCCGTCTTCATTGTAAATACTCTTCGCATGGGCCTGATAGTACAGCAGTATCTGTTGTTTCCAGTATTGTTCGCTCTGTTCCATGCCCAGATCTTCTTTGTTGGTAATGGTGACGGCGCTATTGCCTTCTAGTTCCGCCAGGCGTTTAGCATCGACAAACTCCTCCATCTCGATGGTTTCATCATTGAAGGTTTGGGTATAGCTGACGTGAGTAACCGGAAAGTCGTCCACCACAGACGCATCCTCTATTTGGGCTAATGTGGGGCCCTGCCATTGTCGGGAAGGCTCCCAGCTATTGGCCATCTGTTCGTATATCTCCCTTACTAGCCAGTTGTTTGTTTGTACGCCCACCATTTTTACTAACTTTTCATAGGTTAGCAGCCCATCGCCAAAATCCTCTATGACCATGCTCTCAAGATCCTGGCGTCTGGTGTTGTACAGGTGCATATCGTCCATAGTGACATCGCCATCGCCATTCATATCCGCCTTTGAAACTTCCCAGGTTTGTAAGGTTGCCAGGTCGACCCGCGACCATAGAAAATCCGTGGTGCCTGAACGAGTGGTATCGACCACCAAGGCCTTGGCAAAGTGATGCCGACTCTGCAAAATATCACTGGGGGGGATAAAGTCTGTCCCTCCATTGGGGTCTTTATGGTGGGTTTGCAGGGCGCTAAATAAGAATACGGCGCTCATCATGGCATCTCTTACCGTTTGTTCATCAAGGCTTGTGCCGTCTTCGGCGTTAGTTAATAACATACCCAGTTGCCAATCGCCGACGTAGTCACCGTCGATCATGTTGCGCTCTTTAAAGGTTTGCCATTGCTCATCGGTGAAACGCACGCGCCCGCCTGCCTTGTCGGTCAGTATCATTTCAAAAGTCTGCTGGGCAGTGGAGGCGGGCAGCTCACCAAGCTGATCCAATAAGACACCGTAGTAGATATTGGCCGCTTCCAAGGCCTTGCTCAAGTCTCTCTCATAGCTTGTACTTCCACCGACGCTGCCGGTTACGGTCGGTTTATACTCAAGCTCTGCATCGGTGCGCGTGTCTTGCAGTCTGTTGCGGTCACTGGTCCAGATAATGGCGTTGTGAGCCTCAGCATCCACCACTAAGACCTCGCCTTGCTCGCTGACCTTCAGGCTAAACTCGCGATTCACGCCTTGCACCGCGCCGGTAAAGATCACTTGTTCGCCCGCCTCATTGCGCACCAGAAAATCGCCCTGGCGATTCAGCACCATTTTACCGTCTATTATTCCTGTGCTCTTGAGGATGCGCGTCTCTTTGGTTTTCTGGTCATAAGTAAACAGATCTCCGCTTGCCGTTAAAGACACTAAGTGATCCCCATTCGCGATATAGTCACCGCTACCGCCAACCAGGGTGTCACCAGAAGTAAATGGCCCTACATCCTGACCGTTTGCGAAGTAGTCCGGGATGGATTGTGCGCTTGCCAGATGGTGATCCCCATCCTTGTCAATTTTATTCAATACGGTGCCGGTTAAGCCATCAATCAGTCTTAGGCTGGCGTCTTCTTCTCCAATCTCTACCCGATAGAAGGGACTCGATGGGCCTTCGGTTCCCATATGCCAAACCCGATCGCCATGGCTGCCGAACTTCTCAAACACGCCACGGTGACTTAGCCTAAAGTAAGCACCCAGGGCATGGGCCATGTTGTGGTGATTGCCTGTCTGCCAAGCCGCGGTGCCGTGGGAGGCCGATGAATTGTTGGGGTCAAAGTCCTCGGTGACGGGGTACATAATCGCATTGCCATCATCCTCCAGGATAAAGGCGTAGCGCTCATTTTTTGAGTACAGCGCCACACCCTGAAGCAGGGTATCAGTCACCGAATACACAACTTCTTGGTTGGCCGCAGTAGCGGATGCCGTTTTTGCAAATTGATTGCTATTGGCGGGATTACTCGCCCCCGCTGGGGCCTGGGTTGTGGATGCAGACTGGGAAGATGCAGAACTGTTGTTGTTGACGCCACTAAACATAAGTGTACCTATCTCTTTGAATTCGCCTAAGATGCAGGCAAGGATAGACCTTGCCCCTTGGGTAAGGTCAACACCTAATTTATTTAAGGATATAAATGAAGCTGGCGGTCATTGCCAACTATTATTTGTAGCGTCTATTTGTAGCGTTTTTGAACTCGCCTTAATGAACGAATAAGCAGTAAAGGACTTTTACTAGCCCATCAGCAAGGCACCCTGGAAATAAGCGGTCAACTGAGGTGTTTAAGTTGAATCAATGGGGTCAGAGTCCAATACCGCTACCTCAGCTTCCCATACTTTCGATAAATC
>JBCBZU010000293.1:0-3625 GCA_039815165.1 Pseudomonadota bacterium | reverse complement strand
CTGATGAAGGTAATAAGTTAGCCAAGAAAAAAGATACAGAAGCAGAGTGAGCGCTGGCAGGCTCTAAATAACGGCATGTAAATCACGGCATGTAAATCACAATACCTAAATCACAGCAAAACCTAGTTTTAAAAATGCTGCCAGATTCCACTCATTTAATGTCCAAGTGCTTTTTCGGGAATTTGTTTGCAGCTCGCTATTTGTTCTAAACGTTTTCGAATAGCAGTATAAATGCCAGCGGCATCCAAACCAATCGCCGACAATATTTTTTCCCGCTTGCCGTGATCGATAAAGCGATCCGGCAGGCCTAGCTGCAAGACGGGTATCACTAAACCTTCTGCGTTTAAAAATTCGGTGACGGCACTGCCCGCGCCACCGGAAATGCTATTTTCTTCCACGGTGACAATCAGCTTATGGCTTTGGGTGAGTGAGCGAATCACTTGCTCGTCTATAGGCTTTGCCCAGCGCATATCGCAAATGCTGGCACCTAATTTTTTTCCTGCCTCTAAAACAGCAGGCAATAAGGTGCCAAAGTTGAGAATGGCGATGTCTTTACCCTGGTTAACCATTCTGGCTTTACCAATAGCCAATGACTGCATCTCCTGCTCGATGTCGACACCGATACCTTTGCCTCTCGGGTAGCGCACAGTGGCTGGCCCCTGGTATTGATAGGCACTGTAGAGTAGATGACGGCATTCATTTTCGTCGCTGGGTGTTGCAATCACTAAATTGGGTATGCAGCGCAAAAAACTGATATCGAAGCTGCCGGCGTGAGTGGGTCCGTCTTCTCCTACAATGCCCGCACGGTCGATGCCAAAGGTAACGTCGAGATTTTGTAGCGCCACATCGTGGATAAGTTGATCGTAGCCTCGCTGTAAAAAGGTAGAGTAAATGGCCACAACCGCTTTTTGCCCCTCGCAGGCAATACCGGCACCCAGGGTCAGGGCGTGTTGCTCGGCGATGGCCACATCGTGATAGCGGTCGGGAAAGCGTTCGGCAAACTCCACCATACCGGAGCCTTCACACATGGCAGGCGTAATGGCGATCAGGCGCTTATCTTGTTCTGCCATATCGCAGAGCCACTGCCCAAACACTTGCTGATATTTAGGTGCGGACTTGGGCTGGGGTTTATTCGGGTTGGTCACTGCAACCGATACCGGTGGTTTTGGCTCTAGCTTATTGAGAGCGTGATAACCCACGGGGTCCTGCTCAGCGGGAGCAAAGCCTTTACCTTTCTGAGTGATGATGTGCAGTAATTTGGGCCCTTTTAACTTTTGTAGCTTGCGGAAGTAGCTCACCATTTCGCTTAAGTCGTGACCGTCGATAGGGCCAACATAGTTAAAGCCCATTTCTTCGAATATCGTGCCGGGGGAGACCAGGCCTTTAACGTGTTCCTCGGTGCGGCGCGCCGCTTCCCGGGCACGAGGGATTTTAGTGAGTACGCGCTTGCTGTTTTCGCGCAAGGCATTGTAAAACTGGCTGGCCCAAATTTTAGAGAAATAAGTGGCCAGCCCTCCAACATTGGGCGAGATGGACATATTATTATCGTTGAGAATGACTAATAAGTCCTGGCCGGTGTGCGCGGCGTGGTTTAAGGCTTCAAAGGCCATGCCTGCGGTCATGGCGCCATCGCCAATAATGGCGACATGTTTATTATTTTGATCTGAGAGACTATTGCCCAGACTCATGCCCAAGGCTGCACTGATGGAGGTGCTTGAATGTCCGACGCCAAAGGTATCGTAATCGCTTTCGCTGCGCTTGGGGAAACCGGATAAGCCTTGGTACTTACGCATGGTAAGCATTGCATCCCGTCGACCGGTGAGTATTTTATGGGGATAAGTCTGGTGGCCCACATCCCAAACCAGACGATCAGCAGGGGTGTTATAGACGTAATGTAGCGCAATAGTGAGCTCAACAACCCCCAAACCAGCGCCAAAATGCCCCCCTGTTTGGCCCACACAGTAAAGCAGATACTGACGCAGCTCAGTGGCGATGGTGGCCAGCTGGTCGGTATCTAAAAGGCGCAACTCACTGGGCTCAGCAATGCTGTCCAATAAAGGGGTCTGGGGGCGCGTTTGTGGGATTTCGCTACACATGGGTACGGCTAATACTTATAAATAACGGGGTATTGTATGGCTTTGCTGTACAAAAGCATAGGGTGAGTTTAAAAAACACACCGCAGAGGCACATTTGCTAGTGATTGCGCTTAACAATATAGGCCGCCAGATCTCGTAGATGATCTGCCCGGTAATCAAAGCCAGCCAGGGCATCAAGGGCATGATTAAATAAGTCTTCCGCCTGCTCTTTCGCATCGTCCAGCCCCAAAAGAGAGACAAAGGTGGGCTTGTTGTGGGCAATATCAGCTCCTGATTGTTTGCCCAGAGTGACGGTATCTGCCGTTACATCGAGTATATCGTCTTGTATCTGAAACGCCAGGCCAATGGCCTTGGCATAGCTGTCCAATGCATTGAGCTGCTCTCTATCCGCAAGCCCCGTGGATAAAGCGCCCAGCTTTACACAGGCGCCAATTAATGCCCCGGTTTTAAGCTGATGCATATGGCGAAGTTGTTTAAGATTGAGCGACTGATCGACAGCGGCAAGATCGATAGCCTGACCGCCGACCATGCCAGCCGCGCCACTGGCTTGTGCCAGAAGACGAATCATCGGCACTTGCAGAGTGCTTTGGTATTGCTCTTCACTTAGCCATTCAAAGGCCAGCGCTTGCAGCGCATCACCGGCCAATATCGCCGTGGCTTCATCATAAACGATATGGCAGGTAGCCTGACCCCGGCGAAGGTCATCGTCATCCATAGCGGGTAAATCATCATGAATAAGACTGTAACAGTGAATGGCCTCGATAGCCGCCGCCGCATTATCCGTTAATGTATTGACATCACCTACAGCCAGTGCGCTCCCATAAACCAGCAGTGGGCGTATACGTTTACCACCATTACAAAGACTATACGCCATGGCTTCACAGACCTTAAGCGGCTGGCGCTCGGCAAGTGACGACAGGCGTGATTCAAGCAATTCCTCTATGCGGCTGCGATAGTGGGTGGCGAAGGATTGAAAGGGCTGCATAGTGTGCTCTGTTCTATAAAGGCTATTCATCCTTATCAAAGTCAACCTGCTCGAGCTCATCGCCTTCGCCAATAAGCAGGGATACTTTTTGCTCGGCATTAGTCAGGTGCTGCTGACATTCGCGAGTCAGGTTAATCCCTTGCTCAAAAGCGGCTAGAGAATCTTCCAGGCTAAGGTCACCGCTTTCGAGCTTGGTGACCAGCGACTCAAGTTCTTGTAGGGAGGATTCGAAGTCAGGCTCGGTTTTTTTCTTTGCCATGGATGTTATCTATTTAAAGGTGATAAGTAATAGGTGAGCTTGGTTTTTTATATAAAAGAGTAATAAACAATGAAATCATGCAGCAAGGGCTTATGTTACCACGCCAACGGCCGATTATAGTCATGTGAAAAACAAAATACGGTCTAGACTAAAAAAAGAGGGGTAGAGACCTTTGCACGGAAGATGATTTTGCTTTTAGGCAAGGCAAAAATGCACGGAAAGAGGGAGTTTATAGGTAATAAATGACCGATTGAGTACATTTTTAACGCCGCATAAGAGCAAAAT
>JBCBZU010000365.1:0-2899 GCA_039815165.1 Pseudomonadota bacterium | reverse complement strand
GTAAAAAATTTGGACTTTTCCCTTAAACTATTAACCTGGCAATCAAATAGTTCGTCCTGAACTATTTGATTGACGCCATTGAAAATTGGCGCAACTGTACGAAGCTGTTTGATTTTCAATGGCTTACATCCTTGTCCTGTGTTATTAACGCGACAATTAAAATTGTCGCGTTAATAATAAACTTTGATTATAAGAAAGCGTTAGAGTTTAGAGTTAAGCTATTAAAAAGATTTTACTCAGTGTTGTGATGCTAATCAGGGCTTTCCAAGGTTCCAAAGGGCAATCTTGGGTCGAGATCAAAACTGGCAAGGCAGTTAACGCCGCCGACCAATTTATCATTGGGGTTAGGCAATGCCAAGCGTACCGTAAAGCTACCGCTAGCAGAATCAATAAGTTGATCCACTAGTACAACAGTGGCATCAAAAATTTTGTTGACGGGGCGTTCAGGGCGTACAATGGCTTTCATGCCGGGCTGAATTAGACCAAAATACTCTGTGGGTGCAATTAGCTCTACTTTTAAAGGATTAATTTGCGCCAGCTTCATAATTGAACGATCGGCAACTGACTCGCCCACGGTGGTATATATATCCATAACGATGCCGTCGATAGGACTGCGAATAGTTTTTAATTCTAATTGCGCTCTGGCAAGTTCAAGGTTTAATTGGGCAATTTCTTTATTTTCTCGTGCTTTATTTAGCTCTACTCTGGCAAGCGCAAGTTCAGTACTGGATCTATCGCGTTCAAATTCTGAAGTGGATTTTTTTTTATACAGATTATCGGTGCGCTGGTGATTGAGCTTGGCATATTTAAGTTGAATATAGCGATTCTCTACATCGCTGGATGATTTTGCCCTTTCCTCCGCCAGTTTTACCCTAACGCGCTCAACAGATGATTCGAGCAGCAATAATTCTTGGCCTTTAGTGACGGTATCGCCTTGTTTGACCAGAATATTTTCAATAACGGTGTCGATGGGGCTGCTTAATTCGACGTAAGTCTCTGGCTCAATTAAGCAGTCCAGATCAGTTTTAATGGCAATGGCGGGGCTTGCAAAAGTCATAGCTGCAATCAAAGTAATTGGCGATAGTGACATTTTCATGACGCTTATTTAAAAACCTCTCGTTAATCTCCAATGATTTGTACGCAAGCAGCAGTAGAAAAGTATTACTCAAATTTTCCGGCAAAGGCTAATACTCTTTGCAATAGTTTATCCTGTTTAACCAATCGTTTTCGAATAAGAGATTGATGCTTTTCGAAATGATATTGATAGCGGCCTAATACCCATTTACTGATTACTCTGGGCATCGGCCTATTTTTTGTCGTTAGCTTGTTGAGTAGCTTAAGTGTAGTCGAAGAGTAATGATTAACCAATACCGGATCTTCCAGAGAGAGGATGGCCTCGGCACTGCCATTATCACCCTGGCGTGCACAGCGCCCATATAACTGCCTGTCTACCCTGGATGAGTTATTGACACCGACGGCTATCACATGTAGGCCGCCCTTGGCATTGATGCCTTTGCCCAGCGCAATATCGGTGCCGCGTCCCGCCATGTTGGTCGCCACTGTAACCGCTCGCTTTTGTCCTGCCTGCGCAATAATTTTCGCTTCATTACGATTCTGCTTGGCATTGAGTACTCTATGTAAAATCTTGTTCTGTTGTAGCCATTTGCTAACGGTTTCAGATTCAATCACGGAGGTTGTGCCAATGAGTATTGGGCGGTCTTTGGCGAGTATTTGTTTCACTCGTTTAATCAGTGCAGTCCGCTGGGCGTTTTTGTCTCTATATACACGCTCGCTAAAAAAAATACGTTTTGAGGGCTGGTGGGTAGGCACCTTTTTGATATAGAGTCCATAGACATGCTCGAGCTCACCCGCCACTTCTCGAATGGTGCCGGATGTGCCCGCCAGGTGAAGGTAGCGACTGAAAAAACGTTGGTAGCTGATGCGGGCAACTGGCTCTCTGGGAAAGCTAATGGAGCAGCCTTCTTTGGCTTCTATCATTTGGTGCAGGCCTTGTTCCCATGAGCGGTCTGCCATGGTACGGCCCGAGGACTGATCAACAATGTGTATCTTATCCGCATGAATAATGTAATCCCGATCTTTTTTATAGTGATTCACCGCTATCAATGCTTGTACAACAAGAGCATGACAGCGGCGTTGGCTATGCCAAAATTTAGGCATGGATAGTGATAGTTCTGCTAAGCTGCCTTCGCCTTCACCAGTGAGTTCAGCGGTTTTATTTTGCGAATCGATTTTATAATCGTAATTGATCAGTAAATTTGATGCCAGATATAAGGCATCGGCATAGTGTTGATCGTCTAATTCGGAAGGTAGGGATTTGGTAATGATAAGCGGTGTATTGGCCTCATCGACTAACACATTATCCGCTTCGTCTACCAGCGCAAAACACAGACCCGGCAATAAGCCAATTGAAAGGCCCTCTGACTTTTGCCGATTGTGAATTTGACGAAACTTCAAGCGCAGTGGTCCTGTATCTTCACCAATCGTGATTCGGTCGCGAAGATAATCGAAAGCAATTTGTTTGTTAGTCGTATGTACGATATCAGCGGTGTAACCAACGCGACGCTGTTGTGCATCCATAGATTCAACAACGGCGGTGGCGGCTATGCCCAGGCCTTGGTACAGCGGCTGTAGCGTTTGCGCATCGCGCTCGGCTAAATAGTCATTTGCCGTAATCACATGAACAGGGATACCCGCAAGTGCGGCGGTACAGGCAGGTAAACTTGTACTTAGCGTTTTTCCCTCGCCGGTTGCCATCTCTGCCAGTTGCCCTTTAATCATTAACCAGCCTGCAAACAACTGCACGTCGAAGTGCCGCTTGTTTAATGTTCTGGAGGATACTTCGCGAATAATCGCAAATGCTTTAAAGATCAATTCGTTG
>JBCBZU010000502.1:0-1642 GCA_039815165.1 Pseudomonadota bacterium | reverse complement strand
TTCACTGGCGTGTAAACGATGTTAACTAAAAACAATCATAAACGCCATGACTATCCGCCATGCTTATACTCATATTTAACACTTGTAAGTTGATGCAACATGGCTATTAAACAACATATCTCCACATTCACCTGCTTGGGCGGCGGTATTATTGGGAGCGGATGGGCTGCTCTTGCGCTTGCAAATAATAAACAGGTGAAGCTCTGGGATCCGTCGCAAAAAGCACTTAATCGGGCGAAAGATCATATTCAAACGGCACTCGTTTCACTAGGGACTAATGGGTATGACGTTGCAAATGTGTTTCAAAATCTCGAATTGTGCGACACGCTGGAAGCAGCGCTTAGCAATAGCGATTTTGTACAGGAAAGTGCACCCGAAATATTGGGCTTGAAACAAGATCTATTTTCACAAATTGATGCGTTGGTGCCGGACAGCGTCATTATTGCCTCGTCATCTTCGGCTATCACTATGACGCAGATTGCAATGAAAACAAGACACCCAAAACGGTGTATCATCGCGCATCCGCTAAACCCTGTCTATTTGGTGCCTGTGGTCGAACTGGTGCCAGGTGAGCAGACAAGCCAGCAAACGGTTAGCATGGCTAAAAATATTTATGAACAGCTTGGTAAGAAGCCCATTACGTTAAACACTGAAAAGACTGGATTTGTTCTCAATCGGTTGCAGGAAACCCTGTGGCGAGAAGCATTTCGTTTAGTTGCCAACAATCAGGTAAGCGTTGAGGATGTAGAAACCGCATTAACCTCAGGTCTTGGTTTGCGGTGGTCAATATTAGGGCCTTTCATGGTGTATCACCTTGCTTATGGTGAAAAAGGTATCGCAGATTTTTTTGCCGAGCATAATGGGGCGCATAAAGGATGGGCAGACCTGGACCCGCCAAAGTACAGCGCCAAAAAAGCAAGCGAAATTACGCAGGCATGTGAATCCCTTGGGAATGGAAAAACCGAGCTGGAATTAATGCGTGAACGCGACATGGCATTGGTGTCAGTGTTAAACGCTTTAAATCTGAAAGACTGATTTGTGTTCAAAAAATGCTTATTAATTTGATATTATTTACTACTTGCGTACTGATTTGGGGTTCCACCTGGCTGGCTGTTCCCTATCAGTTAGCGCACGCAGAGCCTATTGTGGCGGTAGCATGGCGTTATAGTCTTGCCTCAATCGGTTTAGGCACGCTTATTCTCGCACTGAAACGTTCATTGTATATACCGGCGCGATTTCACAAAATGGCGTTGCTTATCGGTTTAGTGATCTATTGTGTTGAGAATACGCTGCTGTATGAAGCGCAAAAGTATATGGTAAGCGCACTACTCGCCGTCTTGAGTTCCTGTGTGATTTATCTCACTGTAATTTTTCAACGCTTGATGTTTAAAAAAGCCCTTAATGCTCAAGTTTTGATTGGCGCAACCTTTGGTCTAATAGGCATTATATTAATTTTCCTGCCCGAATTAAAAAACATCTCCTTTGAATTAGGCCTAGCGCTGGGCCTATTACTGGCGGCTTTAGGCTTTATTTTCTCTGCTTATGGCAATGTTTTGTTGGAACACGTTTTAGAGGAGGGGGCACCACTGCTACAAATGAAATTTTACGCAATGACTTACGGTATGATCATGCTTTATATCGT
>JBCBZU010000247.1:0-4232 GCA_039815165.1 Pseudomonadota bacterium | reverse complement strand
TCAATAAAGGGCGCAAAAGAGGCGGCTGCCACCTGTGCAATGCCCGCGAGTGCGCTGAGGTCATCATGGGGATGTTCTGCTGTGGGGCGATGGTTGATCTCATAGTCACCTATTAATACCCCATAGGGTTCACCCCCCGGTGAGCCATACTCTTCGTTGTATATTTTTTGAAAGAGCTGACTTTGATCGAATTCCAAGGCCCGTTCCATATCCCTGACCACTTCATGCCAAGCCACATCAAGCACTTTAATTTTAATGTTCTTGGTGCCAAGTACTTGTTTAGCCAAGTAGTCAAGCCCTCTCCAAGAGGCCTCAAGCGTTTTAAATTTACGGTGCTGGATAATGGCGTTTAGTTGATCATTGATCAAGTGGTCCAGTTTGCAAATATCACCTTGGATAGCATAAATAAGATCCTCCTTGGTATGTATGCCCTGGGTATGGGTAAATTCGCGCAACCAATAGGCCAGGGCTTGTGCATCGCTGTTCTCAGTGATGAACTGATCGGTCTTGATAACGTAGGCGGGTCTGCCATAGAGCTGTTCAAGACTAACTGCTGTATTATCCTCCACAGCCAGGGGAGACGATTGGATCCTGCGGGAAGACAAAACTTACCCCTTGTTAGTTTGCTGATTGAGGAGGCCTGTTGCGCTTTTTTTGGAGTCGGCCTCCGATCACGGTTTATTAGCTGGTTTTAGGGATGTTGGCGACCAGCCTTAGTGACGCTGTCAGCTCTTCCATTTGCAACCAGGGGCGCATCCAGGCTACCGCGCTATAAACACCCGGCTGCCCCGGTGTTTCTTTGACTTCTACCAGTGCCTCCGCCAGTGGGTACTGGGCTTTCATTTCTGCACTTGCGCCCGGGCTGCCGTTAACATAAGTTGCAATCCATTCGTTTAACCAGCTTTCCGCTTCAGAGGCTTCCATAAATGAACCAATTTTGTCTCGCGCCATAACCTTGAGGAAGTGGGCAATGCGGCTGGTGGCCATTATATAAGGCAATCGAGCCGAAATTTCAGCGTTTGCTGAGGCGTCAGGGTTATCAAACTTCTTGGGTTTATGGGCGGTTTGCGCGCCGAAAAAGACGGCGTAGTCAGTATTTTTATAATGACACAAAGGCAGGAAGCCGAGTTTACTGAGTTCCGCTTCGCGACGATCAGTAATGCCGATTTCAGTTGGGCATTTTTGATCGGTATCACCATCGTCACTGACAAAAATGTGGCTCGGTAAACCCTCTACTTTACCGCCGCCCTCGGCGCCGCGAATACTGGTACACCAGCCATACTCTGCGAAGGCGCTGGTCAGGGTAGTGGCCAGGGCGTAAGCGGCGTTCATCCAGCAGTAATCGTCATGGTTGGGTTCAACTGGCTTGCCGTCTTCACTCATTGGCATTTCTTCGTAATCAAATGCGTCAATGGGTTTGGTTGTTGAACCGTAGGGTAGACGAGCAAGTACCCGGGGCATGGCCAGAGTGACAAAACGGGAGTCGTCACTGTCGCGAAAACTGCGCCATTGGATATACTCTGCTGAGTCAAAGATTTTTTCCAGATCCCTTGGTTTTGACAGTTCTGTATAGCTGTCAAAACCAAACATTTGCGGTGAGGCCGCCGTTAGAAACGGACAGAAACCAGCGGCAGCCACATTCGACATTTTGCTCAGTAGCGAAACATCGTCGGGGTGAGTCGAAAATTCATAATCGCCAACGATGCTGGCGTAGGGCTCACCCCCTGCAATACCAAATTCACTTTCATAAATCTTTTTAAATATTTGGCTTTGGTCAAACTCAACGGCTCTTTCCAGATCCCTGGACAGCTCTTTTTTGGCGATATTCATCATGCGGATTTTTAATGTCGAGCCGGTTTCACTATTGAATACCAGGTAATTCAGGCCGCGCCATGAGCCCTCCAGTTTTTGCAGTTTTTCATGCTGCATAATACAGGCAAGCTGTTTGGAAATCAGCGAGTCAATGGCGTTGATTGCCGAGTTAATGGTCACACTCAGGTTTTTATCCCACTTCACGGTGCCACTGGTGGCTTCTTCAATCAGGTTTTTTAGCAGATCTTTTGATTCATCGCGAGGGGTTTGTCTGGTTGCAGAGATGGCTTGCTCAAGAAAACTGATTTCCTGTACATCGGCTTCTGCCACATCGTCGGTTTGCAGTTGATTATCACTCATTGTTGTCTGCTCCTGATTTAGTCAGTTCATCGGATAAGCTATTGAGTTTATCGCTGTCGCTTAGGGCTTCTTCCAGAATTTGTTCAAGCTCTTCTGAGCGATCAGCTTTGGTCAACAAATCCCGCAGTTTATTGCGAGTTTGCAATAGCTTCTTTAATGGCTCCACTTGCTCAACCAGTTTGTGTGGCTCAAAGTCTTCCATGTTTTTGAAACCCAGATCCACGGAGAGCTCACTACCGTCATTTTCCAAAAGATTATCGACCTTCATTCGCAACTGAGGATTAATGTTGGCCATAACTTCGTTGAAATTGTCGCGATCAATTTGCGAAAACTTGCGTTCTTTCAAGGTCTTTTTATTGTCTGTATTGTCACCGGAATAGTCACCCATGACCCCCATCACAAAGGGAATTTCTTTTTGTATTTTCTCATCACCAGATTCCAGGTCATAAGTGATATGTACTCTGGGTTTTCTAACCCTTTTCAATTTATCGTGAATGCTGTCAGACATTTTATTTCCTCTTTATCAGTAGGGCGCGTGTTAACTGTCGGTATCGACACCGGTGAGGGTGCTGAAATGTTCGCGGGACGATGCATCGGGGATGAGCTCTAAAACCAGCTCACTCAATGGCATTTCGGCCCATTTTACTGCTTTTTCCAATACATAGGAAATCGGTGAATGCGGTTCTGTCTTGCGGAAAAAATCAGAGATTTCCGAGAGTTGTTTAAGGGCCACATCTCTATTAATAACGCTGTCATAGGTGTTTGCTTGAGTGCTTGTCGCTGCTGCCGTTGTCGGTTCATCACTTGCAGCACCAGCCGCTTCGTTGGTTTCTGCCACAAGCGGAAATTTATGCTTGCCAAGGTGCTTAATGCACGCGAGTGCATCCTCCAGAACCGAAATAATATTTCGGGTTGGGGGGGAAAAATTGGCGCCGCAGAGTTCATCCAGGGTATTGCTAATAGCCTTGTATGAACTTAAGCAGGCCTCTATATCGTCTCGCAATTCAATAAAAAAATCAGTAGAGGATTCGTTAATGGAGCGTTCGATATCATTTAAGGAAAATCCCAGGCTTTCCGTTTTTCGTTGACGCATACCGTCATCCTGTAGCCTTTGGATCTCCTGTGCTTGCAGACATTGCCAAAAACTAAAGGGCCCGGGTGATTGCCCCTCGGTAATAATGACATTGCGAATGGCGCTGACCAGAATGCCCTCTGAACCTTCGCCATTGAGGCCCGCAAGGCAGGAAACTCTGCTTTCTATGCCCTCTTCGTCGGGCATAGGAAATAAACCATCCCAATAGTGTTGGATCAGGCCTTGAATCAGTGCGAAGCCACCGCGCAAGCCGCTAAAGCCATAGCGTCTTAACAGAGCCTCTGTATACCAACAGGCAATTTCGAGATCTTTTGCGTGACTGCGTAAGATTTCAGGCGAGAGTTCAAGAATCTTTTGCCAGTGTTCGTTGGTTGTCGGGTCAGCACCGGGGCTGGCACCTGAATCATTATTTTCTGGAAATAAGCCCTGACGTTCCGCCGCACGCGCATTGGAGCGAGCAATTTTAATGGTTTGATAGAGGGAAGTAGGAGAGATATCCAGACGAATATCAACCCCTGAAGGGAATTCATCAGAAATATTGGTGAGCAGCTCAGTGATATCTGTGCCATTTCCCGACGCCATAATATAGTTACTCTTTTTATAAAATCCATATTTTGAGACCTTTGCACGAAAGTCATTTTGCTCTTATGCGGCGTTAAAAATGTACTTAGTCGGTCATTTATTACATATAAACTCCCTCTTTCCGTGCATTTTTGCCTTGCCTAAAAGCAAAATCATCTTCCGTGCAAAGGTCTCATTTTGCAGTTGCATTGGTACAAATTGGTACAGTAAAACCCAAGTGCTTACCAATGGCTAAGTGTTTTATGTTAACTCGCTAAAACAGCAGAGATAAAAAATCATACTCAGTAGCCGCAATCTGCGACCGTCTATTCTATGATGGTTATCGCATTTGTACAACTCAGTTAGTTAAATTACAGGGATTTTAATTTTTGTTTGCAAAATGGCG
>JBCBZU010000186.1:0-5104 GCA_039815165.1 Pseudomonadota bacterium | reverse complement strand
TGGACACCAAGTGCTTGTGAGGCTGCGGTGACCGTTTGCACCACACCCACAGTGTAGGCAGTTTTTACTTCTTCCCAGTTATCCATAAATAGTCACCGCTTAAAGAGTATTGTTAGACTGGCTTTGCAGCATTTTTGCTGGGTATGCCTATGCAAAAAAGCACGTTTACATCATAATTGTTGCAAAGTATGGTAATATCAAAAACCATTTGCAACAAAAATAACCTTAACCTGGGTTAAATGTCGTTTGCTTATAGTTTGCTAACAGGCAGTATTTGGCAGATTAATGACAACAATTTCATTTTCAAAGCGCTTTTAATCCGTGTTCACAGATCCTGGCAGCAATCCCCGATAGAAGTCTTTTGGCCTTACTTCTGCTTACCTCTGTAAGTGCGGAGAGCTTATGTGTTTAAAGCAATCGTGTGTAAAGGATATTTTGCCAATAATGGGTTCAGGTTTTGCACTAGTGCACCTGGGTAACTGGATCAATGCAAGCAGCTATTGATTGATGCCGGTAATGCAGTCGGAATGATAATTAACCCGATTTCCTTTAGACAATGCAATGTAAAGAATAATGTTGGGGGCGCAGTAGAAGAGTGATTAGCGTAGTAGGTCGTACAGTGATGACAACAGCCAGTAAAACAGTAAGCGGAATCATGATCAATAAAAAAATATTTTTTACCCTAGTGTGTATAGCCTTTTGTGTTTTCAGTATGCATAAGGTCAATGCACAAGTGTTGAATATTGCGGTTATTGAAACAGCCGGTCAAGACAGTGCTCAGGCGAATATTACAAAAGCCGAGATCAAATCCCTTTTTGAGGGCGAAAGAAAGGTGAATTTTATTGCCTATCCCCTCGCGCCAGATGCATCTGATGCCGAGGCCAGAACTATCCTGGCCCAGGCATCGGCAGACCAAAATACAGATATTGTCCTAGTGTTGGATGTTGCAGCCAATCAGCGGCTTGGTCTCGCCCCTGCCTTTGCCAAGCCAACCTTTATGCCCTACGTATTTAACGCAAGGCTTGTGGGCTTGCCACTGACTGCAAATGCAACCAGCGGCAAAACCAATCTTAACTACCTTACCTTTGACTTTGACTTTGAAAAAGAGCTCACACTCTTTCAATCGGTTGCCGCTTTTCGCAACGCGGTGCTGATTGCTGATCCGAGCATTCAAAATAGCCTTTCTGCCAAGATGGTGTCAGATATTAAACAGCAAGCAAGTGAGGCCGGCGTCAATTTGTCAATACTTGGGTTTACCGGCGATGTGGATCAGGTAATGGCAGCGCTACCCGCCACCACGGATGCAGTACTTTATGGTTTTTTCCCGCGGGCAACACGGGCACAAACCAAGTTGTTATTTGAGTCTGTTAATCAGCGCAATATTGCCAGTTTTTCTCTGGTGGGTGAAGAGTATGTGCGACTGGGTGCTCTGGCGACCAGTAGTCCGACCACTGATTGGAATAAGCTGTCAAGACGAACCGCGCTGCATATAGAGGAGGTATTGCTGGGCAGGCCGGCGGCGCAACTGCCGGTTTTTTTTGAGACATCCAATCGTTTAATGATTAACATGGCCACATCCCGTCAGATCCGGATAGCGCCCAATTTTGATGTTTTAAGTGAGGCCTTGCTAATCAACCCGTCATTAGTCGCAGTCGAACGCAATTACTCGCTGACACAGGTGGCGAGAATTGCCGTGCGTGAAAATTTATCCCTCGCCGCCCAGCGCATTCAGGTTGAAATCGCCAATCAATCGGTCAAACAAGTGCGCAGTGCCCTATTGCCCCAGCTTAATTCCTCAATTGAATATTCAAGCAGGAAGGATGATTCTGCCGGTGTCAGAGCCGGCACATTGGCCGAAAACTCCACTGATGGATCACTGACCCTGGTGCAATCCCTATTTGATGAAGCCCTGTGGGCAGCTTTTGATGTGGAAAAGTATTCCGCGCTTTCCGAGCGCGAATTGCTAAGAGAAATCGAACTCGATGTCATCCAGTCTGCGGTGCAGGCATATCTCCAGGTGCTGCTTGCCAAAACATCGCTGGAGCAGGAGCGCTACAATCTGAATATTACCCGCGAAAATTATCGCCTTGCACAAAATCGCGTGGCAGTGGGCACAGAGTCCTCTGCTGATCTTTATCGCTGGGAGAGTGAATTAGCCAATGCAAAACAAGCGGTGCTTTCGTCCAAATCCAATGTTGATCAACGACAGCAGCAGTTAAATCAAATTCTCAATCGCCCCATCAATGAAGCGTTCACAACCTCCATCGAGACACTGGATAATCCTGACTTGCTGATCAGTGATCCGCGCATTACGGATCTGATTCAAAATACCTATGATCTTGAAGCCTTAAGCGATTTTTTTGTTGCCCTTGGCCTGGAGCGAGCCCCCGAAATTAAACAAACCCAAGCGAATCTTGCCGCCAGCAAACGACAGCTACAAAGCGATCGCAGGGCCTACTGGCTACCCGATGTTAGTTTGGTTGGCGAATACACGGATAATCTCGATGAAGACCGTGCCAGCGGCGGTACGCCCGCGGAAGATGACGACTGGAGAGTGGCGCTTGAGTTATCCATTCCGCTTTACGAAGGTGGAGCGCGGGCTGCCAGAACAGCTCAGAGCCGACTGGCGCTGCGCCAGCTTGAACTTAACTTACGCGACAGAAAAAATCAGGTTGAGCAGACTATTCGTAATGATATCGCCGCGACTCACGCCTCTTATATTTCTGTCCCCCTGGCAAAGCAGGCAGAAATGGCCTCTCAAAAAAACTATGACTTAGTGGCCTCCTCTTATGCGCAAGGCGCTAGAAATATTACTGAGGTCTTAGACGCTCAAGAAACGCTAATAGATGCCCGTGAGGCCTCTATCAACTCGGTGTATTCTTTCTTGATTGACCTGATGAATGTACAGCGTGCCATTGGCGCTTTTGATTTTTTCCTTACGGATGAGCAACGTTTGGAGTTTTCCCGCGATCTTATACAGCGTGTTAACCGGCAGAGATAAAATAACCAAGGTATACCATAATGATTAATCCGTTGAAAAACGCAGTTTGTTGCTTCTGTATCAGCCTTATCGTGTTTTTAGTGGGGTGTGAGCAGAACCAAGACGATGGCGTCAGTGCCCCGCTACGCCAGGTGCGAAGCATCATAGTGGAAACCGGTAGCGGTATTGTTGAACGCAGCTTTTCAGGCACGCTGCAGTCGTCCAATCAAACCAGCTATAGCTTTAAGGTATCGGGCACTATTCGGGCAATTCCGGTAGAAGTGGGCCAGGCGGTTGCCAGTGGCGATATAATCGCTACGCTCGATCCCTCTGATTATGAACTCGAAGTACAAAAGGCCCAGGCCTTGCTGACTGAAGCCCGGTCCGAAAATAGAAATGCCAAGGCCGAATACGAACGCAGTAAAAAGTTATACGAAGCCGGCAATAGCTCTCGCAGTGATTTGGATAATGCGCGAGCAGCCGCCGAAACCACCACTGCCGCCACTCAGTCAGCGCTCAAGTCACTGCAAATCGCCCAGCAGGATTTATCATACACGCAGTTAAAATCTCAAGAGGCTTGTAAAATCGCTGCTATCTCAGGCGACAGCGGTGAAAACATACAGCAGGGCCAAGAGATTGTAGTGGCCACCTGTGGTGAAGATCTAGAGGTAAAACTGAATATTCCAGAAAGTATCATTGCCAATATTAAAAAAGATATGAATGCCGACATTGCATTTCCTGCCATACCGGGGAAAACCTATGCAGGCCTTGTTAAAGAGGTAGGCGTTGCCGCGGTTGATGGTGGCACCACATTTCCTGTGGATGTGTTAATCACAACAGCGGATAAAACCGATTTGAAATCCGGCCTGTCTGCAGACGTGAGCTTTAGTATTGATAACAGAACTAAAGGCGCAACAGCCCTGCCGATATTGCCTTCCTTTGCAGTAGGTGAAGATCAAAATGGCCGTTTTGTGTTTGTGGTTGAGCTCACAGAAAAAAACCAGGCATTTGTTAAACGTGTGCCTGTAATCATTGGCGAACTACAGCAACAGGGGATTGAAATAGCCCAAGGTGTAGAGCCTGGTATGCGCGTTGTCACTGCCGGTGTTTCAGTGCTTAGAGATGGTATGGAAGTAAAGGTTGCTGACTGATGAGTAATACGCTAACTGAACAAGAGCAGGATTCACTTAAACAGGGTAAAGGCCTCACCGCTTTTGCTATGCGCAATAATATCACCGTCATCGTTATTGTTGCGTTGCTGGCCTTTGCCGGGGTCTCTAGTTATTTCAATCTTCCCAAGCAACAAGATCCGGGCTTTATTATTCGCAGTGTCGTTGTCTCGACCTCATTTCCCGGTGCAAACCCATCGCGCGTCGAACAGCTTGTGACGGACCCAATTGAGGAGGTACTGCAAGAGATTCCTGAACTGGACAGTATTGAGAGTGAGTCGCGTAACGGTATTTCTATTGTCACCGCCAGTTTTCAGGAAAAATATAAAACTATGCGCCCACTGTTTGACAAAGTGCGGCGCAAAGTCAACGATCTTGAGGATCAAGGCGGCCTGCCGAGTGGTGCTTTCACACCCAATATCAATGATGAATATGGCGATGTCTACGGAATTTTATACACGCTACAGGGTGAGGGCTTTAATGTTGCCGAGCTTAAACAAATCGCGGATGAAATCCGCAATGATCTTCTGGCCTTGGATAATGTCGCCAAAGTGGAAATCCACGGAGAACAAGACGAAGTTGTCTACGTTGAATATAACGGCGCACGGTTACAGGAATTATCCATCTCCCCAACCCAGCTTGCGGATGCGCTTGCGGCTGCCAATATTCTCGAAAGCGGTGGCGACATTCGCATTGGTCAAGAACGCATTGTGTTAGAACCCAGCGGAAACTATGAAAGCCTTGAGGATTTAGGGCGTACCGTTATTCAAGTGCCCGCAGGCGGAGTGGTTTATTTGTCGGATATTGCCACCATCACCCGGGCTTATGTTGACCCGCGTGAATCCTTTACCCGCTACCAAGCCAAAGAAACGCTGGTGCTTGGAATCTCTTTAAAAGAGGGCGGCGATATTCTGGTGCTGGACCAAGAACTAAACGCGAATATTCCTCTTATTGA
>JBCBZU010000310.1:0-3432 GCA_039815165.1 Pseudomonadota bacterium | reverse complement strand
GCTCAAACAGTATGTAGATATAAGTGGGTTGACCGTTCTTTAGTGGGATTTGATACAGTAAGTCTGAACGATACTGCTGTAAGGCTTCATCAACAAAGTGGGTGTTATCCACTTCGAGCTGATTCACATCCATTAACTCAAGCGCTTGTTGGGGAAGATAGGCCTCGAGAAAACGGGCTGCCGTTTCTTTATTTTTAAAAGTGGAAGTAAAAAAGCGGTCGTGGGGTGAATGAATGTCTTTGGTCATTAGCGTTGTGGGTGGGAATAAGAAAGGTGCGAATAAGGGCGGGCAGCATACTGGCGATCAATCATTGGGTCAAATCAGAGAATTAGTGTTTAGCTGACATTACAAGCAATGGAAACCATAAATCGGGTGTCTAATCTAAAAGAAGTCCAGTTTATAGTGTTAAAATGGCGGTTAAAGGCGATTTTGGATTTGAGTCGTTCACCCACTGCTCTCCAATTGTTTTAGGTAAACTCGAAATTGAGTCATGGAAAACTGTTCAAAAAAACAGCTCACGAATAAAGTCGAGACCATAGCGGAACAACACTATTCGTTAAGCGACCATGCTTTTTGATTCCAATCGGGTCTTTACCATGTTGCCATTCTCCAATACGGTGCGCCCAAGCAAACGCAATGGCTAACACAGCCCCTCGTTTCTGAATACGTTCAGGTTCAGTGATGTGGGTATCTTCAAGATGACAGCCACGCGATTTTAAACACCCAAATAACGTTTCAATTTCCTACTAACTCGTTAATAGCTTTCATATCTTCTCCAATAATCGGGTTTTTGTCGACATTTGAAAGAATCTGAAAAGTCATTTAAAATCAAAACATTACAAATATTTATCGTTTCATTCTGTAGGTGAACGCTCATTGCTCGCCGAACGGCCTTATTCCCCCAATTAGAGAGAGCCTGGAAAAACGTAAAATTCCGCCATTGGCCCTGCTATGACTTCACTTTTAATTTTTCCCAGATTGTTTTATCCAGATTAATTAAGGCTCGTTCTGAGAGCAATACAACTGAGTTTTCCAGGATAATGATGACAAGAGCAAGTGCGTTATGACGCGATGGTTTGAAGGCAAGGTAAAATCCATTTGCCAAAACAGTATCGAGGCCGCCTTAGAGCACCAAAACACCTTAACAAAGCCAGCAGGTTCGCTGGGTCGTTTAGAGCAGTTGGCCGGGCAATTTGCCGGCTGGCAGTCGCAGCCGCACCCCACACTTAATCATCTGTCTGTCTCTGTGTTTGCCGCCGACCACGGTGTCTGTGCGCAAGGTGTATCGGCATTTCCGCAGTCGGTGACGGGGCAAATGATCGTCAACTTTCTTGAGGGCGGGGCGGCGATCAGTGTGTTAAGCCATGGCTTAGGCGCAGATCTGCGAGTGCTGAATATGGGCACGGTAGACCCCGTTCCACAGCGCTATCAGTCCCATGAGCAGCTTGAAAACCATCAAATTGCTGCGGGAAGCGCCGATTTTTCTCAAGGCTTTGCCATGAGCGAACAACAACTGACCCAATGTTTTAGCGCTGCCCGTGATCACGTCAGTGGGCTCGGCGCCAGGGATTTATTTATCGGTGGTGAAATGGGCATTGGCAACACCAGCTCGGCATCGGCACTCTATGCTGCCCTGTTGTCCCTGCCTGCTGCGGATGTGGTCGGCAGGGGAAGCGGTATCGATGACGCTGGGTTGAAGCGTAAAATCCAGGTGATCAACACTGCCCTGGCCCTGCACAAGGCCAGCCTAAATGACCCCTACCAAGTATTGCGAGCGCTGGGGGGATTGGAGATTGCCGCCCTTGTGGCAAGCTATATCGCCTGCGCCCAACGGGGGATTCCCGTTCTTGTGGATGGTTTTATCTGTACTGCGGCGGCTCTACTGGCGGTTAAATTAAATGCCGGTGTGAGACATTGGTTATTGTTTTCTCACCAGTCAGCAGAAGCCGCTCATTCGCGGGCCTTGGCGGCATTAGAGGCGCAGCCGCTATTGGATTTAGGCATGCGCCTGGGTGAGGGCAGTGGTGCGGCAGTGGCGGTTCCCCTTATTCAATCGGCCTTGAGCTTGCACAATCGCATGGCCAGCTTTGCGCAGGCGGGCGTGAGTCAGGGCGCTTAGTGTTGGAGTCGCATCTTGCTTATTGTTTTTATAGACTGGTTTTTTAATACACCGGCACTGGTTAACAAAGTCCCTAATTGATTAAAGGCGCGCGAATGATAAAACGATTTAATTCTGCTATCACAGTGACCACCCTGGATTTGCTTCGCCATGGCGAATGTGAAGGTGGGCACTGTTATCGTGGCTCTATTGATGTTGCCCTGTTAGCAACCGGCAAGCAGCAAATGGCCAGCAGTTTATCGATACTACCGGCGCAATGGCAGCGTATTATTTCCTCGCCCTTACAGCGCTGTGCCGTGTTTGCAAAAGAGCTCTCCACAGAGCTTAAAACGCCATTGACTATCGATGACCGCATTCGCGAAACCAGCTTTGGCGCATGGGAAGGGCAGTCGATACAAAGGCTTTGGGATACGCAGCAAGACGCTGTTGAAGCCTGGTCTATGGACCCGGTCAATCACCCGCCCCCAGATGGCGAAGCGGCAGACTTATTCGCAGCGCGAGTGGTTAATGCGGTTGAAGACTGTATTCACCACTATTGTGGCCAACATTTATTAATGGTCACTCACGGTGGTGTCATTAGAGTACTCTTAGCCCACTGTCTTAATATGTCCCTAAGCGACCTGTATCGCTTGGATGTTCCCTATGCCTGCCTGTCGCGAGTACAGATTATAAACGATGCAGGCCAACACTTTTATCAACTGAAAGCCCATGACCTTGCACTCACCTCTCGTTTGTCACAGCCTCAATAACAATGACAGCGAAACACACAGTAAGTGAATACCTCTATCCCCTATTGATTGCCTTGGCTTTGTTGACAAAACTGCCTGTTCTACAGTGGCTGCCTGAGCAATGGTCTGACAAACACCAGGGGCAGTCGCTACTTTATTATCCAGCGGTAGGCTTGATACTGGCTTTATTGCTCTTTGTGATTGATTGCTTACTGCCCGACGCCACAGCACCGCCGGTCGCCGGTATTATTATAGTTACTGCCTGGGTTGTATTAACCGGTGCCTTACATATTGATGGATTTGCAGATTCTGTTGATGCCGCATGCGCCGCTCATCGCCATACCGGATCTGCACACACACCAACAATTTTGGCAGTATTGAAAGACCCGGCTGCAGGGCCTATGGCGCTTGCGGCGACGGTCTTATTAATTTGCAGTAAAATTTTGCTGATGGCACAGATGCAAGCCTTTATTTTATTGGCCCTTATCACTTGCCTGGTGATGGCCAGAACACTGGCGCTGGTATTTATGATAACCACACCCTATGTTAATCCCAATGGGCTGGCGGCTAATGTAGTCAAGCAT
>JBCBZU010000110.1:0-6600 GCA_039815165.1 Pseudomonadota bacterium | reverse complement strand
CCGCCTCCCTCTTACCCCCTCCAGCGCCGCCTTTTCCGACACTACTGTGCGATTCCTCCCGGATGACCCCAAAAATGACCCCCCCTCTTCCTCCTCTCGGGGGATCGAATGTTCGTGGAACGTTCCTGTGGCTGTGCGTTGCGCGTGCGCCCTTCTGTGCGCGTGTAGAGCAACCGCATCGTCCACCTGCCGCAAGAGATCGGGTCCCTGGTTCGTCTCAAGACCCTGGACGTGTCCAACAACGTTTGTCAGGCCAATAAAACTCCCTCTGAGAGCAATCCAACTGAGTTTTCCAGATTTAAACCTATCTGTTCTTCCACCACAGGTTGCTACATTCTATAAGGCCAGCAGAAATAATTTCTTTTCTGGCGGTTTCTTTGTCAGAAGGGCTTAAAAACTCCCCAATAGTCACACTGTTGGAGGTATTTTTTACGGTTAAGTGTAAGTTATCAATAGGCTTATTGGGTTTGTTGACAACAAGGTAGCAGTCAGGTCGTGAGAATTCATAACAGATTTTAGGGGAGTTAATGCCCGCTTGTACCGTTACCTTATCTCTCTCTATGACAATTTCTTCGCAGCGGTAATTCATATAGCAGACTTTATACATAAAGTAGCTGAGTAAAGCGATTTCCAAGCCAGCAAAGGGCAGGATAATCCAAACGCCAGCCAGTAGCCAGCCAAAGGCAATAATGGCTGTGGGTAAACTGAGGATGACTAGCCAAGGCTTTACCCGATCCCAATCCAGAGAACGATTGGGCTTAAGCGTAATTTTAGTCTTGTTTTGACCGTGCTGCGCTATAACCATGTAGGCTTTCATTATCCAGGCAAAGGTTTACTTAAACAGCTATTACTCGATACTGCAACTGCTTTATATGCAAATCTGTTTAGCGTGTTTAAAATAAGGCGTTTTTTTATGCTCTAGATACCATAGGCCAGAATCCAACCTTATAGCTAACGATAGCGGAAAAGAGTGGGATTGCGGCTGTTGTGAAAGATTATCCGCGTATCTCTCAGGGTTGCACTGGGCGCTTCGGAGTAAAGGCTAAATAGCACGGGTTTAAAGTCAATATATTGATCGTTAATCCGAGTGGATGAGATTTCGGGATAGCGTTCACTCATAATGCCCAGGTCACGCTCACGGGTAGAATCAGTTATCCCCAGACTGAGAGTCCCCTTATCGAAGATGCCATATCCATAGAGATTCTCGCGCCGAAAAATATCCAGATTTAGCTCACCAATATAGCTTAACTCTCCTTGTTTCACCGTAAAGGGGATTGAGAAAGCCTTGCTGTTGTAAATAATATCGGCCTTACCCTGATAGACCGTCCATCGATAGAATTCGTAGTCGCCATCGGCTAGGGCCAGACCAAAAATACTGCCTTCACCCATCGGGGCGTCCGGTCGAAAATCGACTCCCTTACGCCATTTTGAGCGGGGCACGACAACTTTTCCTTTGATCGCGGAGTGGCCTAGGCTGCGATAGCTAAAGGTAACGCTAGAGGTGCTCTCAGCCGCACTTTTCGCGCCAGAGGGGTCGTCTGACCACGATGCCGACAAAACCAGCCCGCCCTTGTCACTGCCGGTTTGTAGCGCATCAGTGATTTTATAAGGTTGAATTTGAGAGCAACTGATAATAAATAAAACGGTTGCGAATAGACTCACTCGATTAATCATGTTACTCCTCTCCAAGCGTACAGGCTTTTGAGCCCAGTATACCCATATAGTTCGATTTTGCTCACGTTTGCTTCTATTGATTAGTCCCTGTTTTTAAGAGTACATAAAATTCTTAATTCCAGAGACCTCCCGTAATTGACGTAGTGAATAAGTAAATGCGCTATTATTCACAGGCGATATTGCCTATTGCCTGCCCCATTTTGACTGTCGAGCCTGCGCTTAACTGTTCAGACCAGGTAGTCATCTCTTTACCAAAGAGCACAATGACCGTGGAGCCTAGTTTAAAGCGCCCTATTTCATCTCCCTTATTGAACTTTAATGGATGCGCTTTGCGATAGCACCAGGTTCGGACTTGTTTTTTCTGTGGAGTAATAAGCCCGGACCACACAGTTTCGATACTGGCGACAATCATAGCGCCGACCATAATCACCGCCATGGGCCCGGCCTTAGTAGCAAAAATACAGAGCACTCGCTCATTGCGGGCAAACAGACGAGGCACGTGTTTGGCGCTTGTATCGTTGACTGAAAACAGCTCGCCGGGTATGTGCATCATTTGTTCCAATGTGCCATCCAGGGGTATATGTACGCGGTGATAATCTTTTGGCGATAAATAGAGGGTTGCAAATGAACCGCCTTGGAATTGATCGGCAACAGTTGAGTCCGCACCCACTAATTCGAGCAGACTGTACTCCTGCCCTTTGGCTTGAAAAATTCTACCCTGTTGGATTCGCCTAATTTGGCTAATACGGCCGTCTGCCGGGCAGCAAATCGTGTTCTCGCCAGCGGCAATTGGGCGCTTGCCGGTGGCGAGAGCGCGGGTGAAAAAATCATTAAAGTGCCGATAGCTATGGGGGTCTGGATTACTCGCAATGCTCATATCGACCTGATATTGACGTATAAACCAGCGAATTAAGCGGTCTTTGAACCAAGGTACTTGACACTCCGCCAGCTTATCGGCGAGCCGCGATAACAGGCGTTTGGGAACTATATATTGAAAGAGTATAAATATGGCGGTTTGCATTTGAAAGGCGGTAGAGTAAAAGCGAGTATTCTAGTCAATCCCATGACTTCTTGTATATGATTTTAAGCCAATACAATGGTGGTCCGGGATACAGAGGCAATGAAGTTAAAATATCAGTAGTCTTTCCTTCACCCTAAGGCGTACAATCGGCATCACCATTACAGCCAGACTGGAGACCTCTTCATGTTACCCAAGTATCGATTGACCGCACTCGCTTTTATCATATTGATATTTACTGCCTTAAACACCAATGCGGGCGTATTAATTACCTATAAAGTAGGCGATTTTGAATATGAAGCGTATTTTGTTGCGCCCGAGAATAAGGATTCCCCCTTAATTTTACTGGTTCATGACTGGGATGGATTAACAGACTACGAGATTAAACGCGCAAACATGTTGGCAGAGCAGGGCTACACAGTAGTGGCGGCTGACCTATTTGGTAAAGGTGTACGCCCCAAAGAAGTAAAAGATAAAAAACAACACACCGGTGAGCTCTATAAAGACCGGGAAAAAATGCGAGCGCTACTGAATGGCGCCATGAATTTGGCTAAAGCGAAAGGCGCTAACCTCGACCGAGCCGTGGCGGTGGGCTATTGTTTCGGTGGTGCTGCGGTGCTCGAATTGGCTCGCTCTGGTGCTGAAATGAAGGGCTTTGTCAGCTTCCACGGAGGTTTAACAACACCTGAAAATCAAAATTACGATTCGGTAAAAGGTGATATTCTCGTATTACATGGTACGGCCGACAGCATAATTCCCATGAGTGATTTTGCCAATTTAGCCAATTCCTTAGAGGCCGCTAACGTTCCCCATGAAATGATTAGCTACAGTGGTGCTCCCCATGCTTTTACTGTATTTGGTTCCGAGCGTTACAAACAAGATGCCGATGAAAAATCCTGGAATCGCTTTCTCAGTTTTTTAAATGAGATGGGGCTATAACAAGCTCCGACTGATGACCGCCTCCTGTCCGCAAACAAGGGCTCCGAATGAGTAAACTGTTAGTTAACAATTCAGTTGGCAGTCAACAGTCAAAACCTATTTTTAGAGTGTTTTAATGGGCGGTTTTTATGGATGCAGCCGCTCTTGACGTCAGTCCGGTTAAGTCTGACAGCGCTGCTGAACACAATATCCAAGTCGACAATTGATGCTCAACCACCCTTGTTGGAATGGTTTATGTTGCTCTGTTTAAGACCGTTAAATATCAAGCGGTGGACAAGAGTCGTTAAAATAAATAACAAAACACTAAGGCATACAATGGTTGGCCCTGTGGGGGTATCCAATAAGTAGGATACCTGTAGGCCAGAAAGGGCGCAAAAAACAGCTAAACAAGCCGCAACAATAGCCATTGTTTCAGGTGTAAAGCTAAAGGGCCGTGCCGTCGCGGCAGGTACAATTAACATAGCAGTAATTAACAAAACACCGACAACTTTAATAGCCACAGCAACCACCACGGCCAGTGCAAGGCTTAAAATTAATTGCTCACGCTTAGGCTTAAACCCGCTGGCAAGTGCCAGATCCGGATTCAGTGTCGATAACAAAAGCCCAGACCATCGCCACACCATTAATCCTAAAACAATACAGGTACCGCCCCAAATGACCACTAAATCGGTTTTGCCAACGGCTAAAATATCGCCAAATAAATAAGACATTAAATTAATGCGCACACCCGATAAAAAAGAGACGACCACCAAGCCCACCGCTAAAGACCCATGAGCCATAACGCCGAGCAGAGTATCCATCGTAAACCCTCGCCCGCTTAAGCCAGATACCGCCATCGACATTAACAGGCAAACCACAAGCACACCAATAAATAATGGCGAGGATAAGCTAAGTGATAAAGCAATACCCAAAACCGCTGCCTGTGCGATGGAGTCTCCAAAATAGGCCATACGCCGCCAGATCACAAAGCAACCTAAAGGGGCTGCTGCCAGCCCAACGCCAACGCCGGCCAACATGGCTCTTACTAAAAAATCATCAAACATCGGGAGTGTTGTCGCTATGGGAGTAAGAGTGATGACTGCGGTGCAGATACAGCGCGGCTTCGCTTTCCTCGCCGAGGCCAAATAGAGCCTGATATTCAGGTGAGCCACTGACGCTTTCAGGCTTACCCTGGCAACAGATATGGCCATTTAGACAGATCACTCGGTCAGTTTTGCGCATAACCACATGGAGCTCATGGCTAATCATTAAAACGGCACACCCGAGAGTTTGACTAACACTGTCAATTTGCCGGTAAAAATCCGCAGATCCACGGTGGTCTAAACCCTGGGTGGCTTCATCCAGCAGCAGTAAGTCAGGCTTGCCTAGTAGTGCACGCGCCAACAGTACACGCTGAAATTGGCCACCGGACAAGTTCATAATTTGCTGCGTGCTGAGGCTGGGAACACCTGCGTGGTTGAGGGCGTCGGCAAGCGCTTGCTTTGAATGCCCACCCGGTAAATTCATAAAACGCTTTACGGTTATTGGCAGCGTTTCGTCTATATATAATTGCTGAGGCACATAGCCTATTTTCAAGCCTGGCTTTTTCTTTAATTGCCCCGTGCTGGGCTGGACTGCGCCTATAAAGGTTTTAAACAGTGTGGTTTTACCCGAGCCATTGGGACCGAGAATAGTGACGATTTCTCGAGGCTTAATCGACAAGCTAATATCGCTGAGAACCTTCCGCTTGCCATAGTGAACCGACAGCTTGTCGCATTCAATCAACATACACAATTACCCTAAATTTCAGAGTCGAGAAACCCCTTGAAATACACCTAAGCAATTAAGCGGTTTTTTATTTACTCGATACAAAATGTTATGTTATAACGTAACGTTAATATTTTCTATTCAAAACAAATTTTTATAGACGAGTTATCTGGTGAATTTGGTGAATCTGGAAAGATAGCCCGCTAAATACCCCTTCCAATTGCTAGGAGAACTAAATGCGCCGCAAATTACTTATCGGCATGACCTTACTGTTTGCTTTATCCGTTAACGTTCAAGCGACTCCTGTAGTGGCAGTGGATATTGCACCCTTACATTCACTCGTCAGTCAAGTGATGGCGGGCGTAGGCGAGCCCAAGCTACTGATACCCGCTGAGGCATCGCCCCACTTTTATAACCTGCGCCCATCGGAAGCAAAGGCATTAGCCAACGCCGATGTGGTTTTTTGGATTGGTGAAGGCTTAACGCCCTGGCTGGCAAAAGCCATGAAGAATGTAGCCTCTGCCGCGCAGAAAATCGAAGTACTGGATATTGAGGGCACCACCACTTACCGCTTTAGAGAAGGCGCTACCTTTGAATCGCACGATCATGCTGAAGAGCAAAGCCAAAAAGAGGGCCATAAAGATAAACACCATGATGACCACAAAGATCACGGACACGATGACCACAAAGATCATGGACATGATGACCACAAAGACCACGAGCACGCTCATCATGACCACGATGAAAAACATGACGATCATGAAAAGCACGATGCTCACCATCATCACCAGGGCAGTGACCCCCATGCTTGGCTGGATCCGGAAAATGCCAAGCGTTGGCTTATGGTGATTGCGGAGACTTTGTCAAAGCAAGATGCTCAAAATGCTGCAACTTACAACCGCAACGCAGCCAAGGCGATCGCCTCTTTGGATAACTTAATACAGACTACCCAATCTAAAATTAGTGCCCTGGGCAATCCGAAGTTTGTCGTCTTCCATGATGCTTACCAATATTTTGAGAGACGCTTTGGCATTGCGGCGGCAGGCTCGATTGCCTTTAGCAATGCAGAGGACCCTAGCCCGGCGCGTATCAAAGACATACGGGATATGGTTAAAACACTGGGGGTTAATTGTATCTTTACCGAACCGCAATATAATCCGGGCTTGGTAAAAACAGTGTTTGAGGGCACTCCTATTAGCACTATTGGGGTTATCGATCCCTTG
>JBCBZU010000389.1:0-2789 GCA_039815165.1 Pseudomonadota bacterium | reverse complement strand
CATCACTCACGAAATCAATTATTGCCACTTTGTGGTCATATACGTAGATCGTTTTATCGTCCACGAATTCTTCTTCAGCTATCCATTTATAGAGGGCAAAGTCTTTTCCTATGAAGTTTCTATCACCTTGTCTAACGGTCGCTTTAACAGTACATTGTAGTCTGGTCATACGCTTGGAGTGTTCCTTGTAGAAACTTTCTCCTAAATGCTTAATAAGCCTATCAGGGCTACCGTTATAAATCAGAATATCTTGCCCTGTTTGTTTGGTTGCTTGGTATATATCGTCAAATAGTGTTCTTAATCCCTCATCACCCTGTAGATGGCGAATATATATGCCAGTTCTTTTGCACACACCCTCATTTGACGTAAACTGAACACCATGTCGTTCATAAAAACTTTGAAGCTTGTCTATATTGGCAACAGATAAATTGGATTTGCCACTTTCAAATCTGGAAAGCTGCACCTTGCTAATACCTGTTGCAGCCATGATATCTTTTTGATCAAGACCTAAAAGTGCTCGTGCTGCTCTTGCCTGTGCATTTCCTAGTGACATAATTAATATCTTTTATGTAATTGAATATAACTTGGTATACAAAAATGTTATCCCTGTAAAGTTTTTTGTTGACATGAACACTCACGGTGTGAATATTCAGATAACAATAATGTTAACTGTGTAACTGTGTGGGGTACATAATGACGAAAGTAACCAAGCCCAGAGCGGGCGAGGCTGATATTCTTATTGGCCAACGTTTAGAACAAATCCGTAAAGCCAAGGGCCTTAGCATGAGTGAGGTAGGCCAACCAATTGGTGTCAGCTATCAGCAAGTGCAAAAGTATGAGCGTGGTGTAAACCGGATTTCAGCAACACGACTACAACAGTTCATGGAGATATTAGAAGTCCCATGGTCATATTTCTTTGATGGTCTTCCGCATCAAACGGATACGTTCTTAACTGCGTTGAATGAAGTTCCTTCAAGCGGAAAAGTAGGTAAGCTTTGGAAGGGCATACCGGATGATGATGTGCGTTTGGCGCTGTTCTTTCTCATGAAAACAATCAACCAAAGTCCCCCCGAAGCGACAAAATAAAACCGTTGTCGCTTACCTAAGTGAGCTGCGTTCCTTTTATTTTAAAGGACGCAGTTCATTCCGCTAAAGCTTCGCTTAAAATCTCAGCACTTCTATCCAAAACCCAATCTACATGCTCAGGTAGTGCCGTTTTGGTTTGTTCCACGACCCAGTTTTTCACCATGTTCGGTGTTAAATTTTGAGGAACCTTTGAGTTTTCAAATAACTTGGCATAATAGCCCTTGATTGCCTCATTATAACCTTGAAGCTTTTTCAGCTTATCAGTAGATATAGCTTGAAGCTTTGGGTTTGCTCTATCAGCCACCTTATCAACCTGTGGGTCATTCTTTTGCTTTAGCTCTATATACTCTTCACAAATTCTCACCACATAATCACCCCAAAGTTTATTGTAGGTGTTACCAATTGGTGGGCAAAGCGTATTGTAAAAGTGCTTTCCTTTTAAGCCATGCGGTACATCATTCCTTGTACGGAGTAAGCGATCCAATGACAGGCCTGTTTCTCGTATTCTATTTTTTATCTCTTTTGCCTTTTCTAATGTTAAAGGCACTATCTCTACAGTTGGCAGATCAGAATAAAGCTTAAAAACAGCATCTATTTTTATTTTACCAGCCATTTTAACTTTACCGCTTACCCATTGATTAACCGTGGCGCTTGTCAGTCCTTTAACCGGATTGCCTCTTAGAAGAACATAGCTGCCGACTCCAGTGCGCTTGCGCTCGGAGATGAGCTTTTCTCTAATTTTGTCTGTGATTTCTATGCGTTCGGTCTTCATGAAATTACTCTGCCAAAGAATCCTTAACAAAACCTCTATAAAGCTAAATAGCTATAAAAACTGGCTTTTTCGAGATAGATAAAATTTGAGATAAATACCTTAGAAACTTTAGATAAATGCTTGATAAAATAAGGTTTTTCTTCATTTGTCCCTGCCATAATTATAGACGTTAATCGGGGGCAATAATGTCTAAAGTAAATACACAATCCGCAATTGACCTAACTTCAGCTTTTGGAGAGGCTGCGCTTTGGGCTGATCAAATGCCAAGTGAAGCTGAACATCAGGAAAAGAAGGACTTGGACTATGCACGTTCGGATATGAATGTGGATACGGGCCGTATTAGTCTTGGGCATAACAACAATGAAGAGAATTTCAGCGCGCGCGGGTTGGCGCAGAGTACCGCCAGTTTCAGCATGTTGACCCCTTGCGCAGCCGCCCGCTGCTTCACTTCGGTGACGACCTTATGACCAATGCGCTGGCTGCGAAAGGCCGGATCTACCAGCATCAGGCCAATCCACCAGTCATCCGGGTATTCGTAGCCGCGCGCGATCCCAATCATGCCGACCATGGCCGGGCCTTCCATCAGACCGAAGTGGATCAGGCAGTCCACACCGAGATCCGGTGGCGTTGCGGTAAAGAAGTCGCGGATGAAATCATTGTTCGGGGCATAACCGACTTCGAGCACGACATAATCCTGCGCGCGGGTTGCAAGATCCAGCGCGTCATCGAAATCGTCTTCCTGCGTCAGGGGCTTGAGCGAGATCTGATCGCGCATTCGTGCCGCCTTTCGGGGTTTATCTGCCGGGCAGCCTCGGGGCCGCTGCCAGAAGCTTTCTGGTGTATGAGTGTTGCGGATTGGTAAAGATTGCTTCGGTTTCGCCCTGTTCGACGATCTCTCCTGCCTGCATGACCATAACCCGGTCGGTCACTG
>JBCBZU010000438.1:0-2361 GCA_039815165.1 Pseudomonadota bacterium | reverse complement strand
GCGCGATAGCCAAGGGCAAAAAATGTCAAAGTCCAAAGGCAATGTACTCGACCCCATCGACCTGATTGACGGCATTGCAATAGAGCCCCTGGTCAACAAGCGCACCACCGGATTAATGAATCCAAAAGAGGCGCCCAAAATCGAAAAAGCGACGCGCAAAGAATTCGCCGACGGCATTAACCCCTATGGTACTGATGCTCTGCGCTATACCTATTATTCACTGGCATCCACGGGCCGCGATATTAATTTTGATGTCGGCCGCATCGAAGGCTTTCGTAATTTTTGCAACAAAATATGGAATGCTGCACGCTATGTCTTAATCAACTGCGAACAGCAGGATTGCGGCATCGACAATCACGCGATTGAACTGTCACTTGCCGATCGCTGGATTATTGCGCGCTTGCAACAAGCGGAAATAGCCGTGGCCGAAGGTATCGAACACTATCGTCTGGACTTAGCCTCACAAGCGCTATATGACTTTATCTGGAACGAATACTGTAGCTGGTATCTTGAACTGTCCAAACCCGCCCTCAACGACGACAGCGCCAGCGCCGAGCAGCAGCGGGGCACGCGGCGCACGCTGATTCGGGTATTAGAAACCACGCTGCGCCTGGCCCATCCGCTAATCCCCTTTATTACCGAAGAAATCTGGCAAAAAGTCAAAGGCCTGGCGGGGGTCACAGGCGAAACCATTATGCATGCACCCTACCCCATAGCCGACCACAGTAAAATTGACCAGGCCGCCATTGACGATATCGAATGGCTTAAACAAGTGATCACCGGTAGCCGCAGCATTCGCAAAGAAATGAATATTTCAGATGGCATACAGTTGCCGCTGTATTTCACCAACGGCAGCGCTCGCGACAAGCAGCGTTTAGACAGCAACCAACGTTTTTTAAAGACTCTTGCGAACCTTGAAAGCACCACCTGGCTAGACAATCAAGACGATGCCCCATTGGCCGCAACCGCGCTGGTGGGCGATATGGAAATTCTTGTGCCGATGGCTGGCTTTATCGATAAAGACGCAGAACTTGCCCGCCTGGAAAAAGAAATCGAAAAACTCAACAAAGAAGCCGGGCGCCTAAGCGGCAAATTAAGCAACGGCAACTTTGTAGACAAAGCCCCGGCCGAGGTCGTCAGCAAAGAAAAACAAAAGCTGGCAATGGCCGAGTCCGCGTTAGAAAAACTCACGCTGCACAAGCAAAAAATAACAGACCTGTAGCCGCTTAAACTCAAATATTCAGGCAAGCCATAGGGCTGGATGCCCTTAAGCCTTATCCAAGGCCTGACTAACATCGGCGATAATATCGTCGATATTTTCAATGCCGACAGAAATTCTGACTAAATCGCTGCTGACGCCCGCAGCGGCCAGCTCTTCTTCATTTAACTGTCGGTGAGTGGTAGAGGCAGGGTGGCAGGCGAGGGATTTTGCATCGCCAATATTGACTAAGCGCAGTATCATTTCCAATGCATCAATAAAGCGAGTGCCGGCTTCAATACCTCCTTTAATACCAAAGCTGAGTATGCCCGAGGCTTTACCACCGGTAATTTTTTGGCAAACGGCATTATAAGGGCTATGGCGCAGGGCAGCGTAATTTACCCAACTGACTTTTTCATGGCCATGCAAAAAGTCTGCTAAGTTCTCCGCATTCTCACAGTGGCGCTCCATACGCAGACCCAGAGTTTCCAAACCCTGTATAATTTGAAAGGCATTCATGGGCGAAAGTGCCGAGCCCGTATTGCGCAGCGGCACCACCCGGCAACGTCCGATATAGGCCGCCTCGGCAAGGGCTTCGGTATAAACCACACCGTGGTAAGAGGGATCGGGTTCATTTAACATGGGGAAGCGGTCTTTATTCCCAAGCCAGTCAAATTTGCCTGAGTCGACAATCACACCGCCAATAGCCGTACCGTGCCCGCCGATATATTTGGTCAATGAATGAATCACAATATGAGCGCCCAATTCAAAGGGGCGGCACAGATAAGGCGTGGCCACCGTATTGTCCACAATCACGGGAATGCCGTGTTGATTGGCAATCTGTACCAGCTTAACAATATCCACCACATTGCCCGCCGGATTACCAATGGACTCGCAGAAAATAGCTTTGGTCTTATCATCTATCGCCTCTGCAAAGCCCTGGTAGTCATCGTGAGAGCGCATGCGCACCTCGATGCCCTGCTTCGGCAGTGAGTGAGCAAATAAATTGTAAGTCCCGCCGTAGAGCTGGCTGGTGCTGACAATATTATCGCCGACTTCACAAATGCACTGAATGGCGTAAGTAATCGCCGCCATACCCGAAGCCACACCCAAGGCCGCAATACCACCCTCCATCGCTGCCATACGCTGCTCCAGCACATCGG
>JBCBZU010000360.1:0-2930 GCA_039815165.1 Pseudomonadota bacterium | reverse complement strand
TCGATATACCGTGGAGGCCTGTTGGCGTACGGTCTTTTCGCGGGTTTTGCGCAACTCGGCGATCTCCCGAAAGGATAAGCCCTTTAGTAGACTAATGACAACATCCTGCTCACTTGCGGTTAATTGCCAGGCATCAAATTGCCTTTGCATAACGGCACGGTACTGACTGGCGAGCTGCGGCGACGTATTGTCGATTTCGGCCAAGCGGCCGCGTGCTTTATCCAATTGCCCTTGCAGGCTTCCCAGTATTCGCTGCTGTGCGAAGTGCTCGTAGATAAATATCAGCAAAACGACAGTGCTTAGGGCAAAACGAGATAAATCATCGCCCATTGCGCTCAATGTTTCTCCTGCGGCAAACTCAGTGAAAAGCTCCAGGATGCTAGTGCCAAAGATAAAAAGTACGAATAGGGTAAATAGTGTTCGTCGATATGGGATGTGTTCTATTGCATCGAGCATTTATAGATTCCTACAGTGTATTGTCAAGCAGTATCCTAGAGCAGGATAATCAGCAATTCATATAAAAATGATGAGTTTATCTCTGCCATGGTGAGTTAGCTGGCCCCTGATGCTGACTATGTAATGGGATGAGTGTCTCGTCAGCCATAAAATTCCTGATGGTTATGCCACTTTTATCGTCATCCTACACTAGCACCTAGCACAAGTGTTGGCATTGACCCTATGCCGGATATCTATATCACTCAATGCGACATTTGCCCAATCGATCATTAAGTCAGAATGTATCGATAATAGAGCCCATTACTAAGTGGAGACCTGAATATGTCGTTTACATTTTCTCGGCGGCGCTTTCTTGCGGGCAGCGCCGCTGTTTTAGGGGCGAGCTATATTAGCCCTGTTTGGTCAACAGCGGCGCGGCCTCTATTGCCAATACCCAAATTGATCGATGGTACTCAAGGAGAACCCATTGATCTAACAATACGCAAAGGCCAGTGGTCTTTTAGGCCCGGGCTCGTCACACCAACTCTGGGCATTAGCCAGGATTATTTGGCCCCCACCATCCGTACACGGAAAAACAGCGAGCTTAATCTGCACTACCAAAACACTTTGAGTGAAAATGTGGCTATTCATGGCCATGGCTTACACGTGCCAGGTGAAGTCGATGGCGGTCCACAACTGGAGATGGTGCCCGGTGCCAAATGGCAGCCGACGCTATCGATTGTTCAACCAGCGGCCACCTGTTGGTATCATTCACATACCCATGGCCGCACGGGCTATCAGGTATATCATGGATTGGCCGGCTTGATGATTATTGATGATGACCTCAGTGATAGCTTACCGCTACCGCGTCGATATGGCATAGACGATTTACCGATTATTATCCAGGATCGGACCTTCGATGCTCAAGGGCGGTTAGTTTACTCTTTAAATGACGCGGGTGAAGATGGCTGGTATGGTGAAACCGTTGTTATTAATGGCGCTATTGAACCCATTGCCAATGTACCTGCCGGTAAAGTGAGATTACGCCTTTTAAATGGCGCCAATGCGCGATTTTATATTGTGGCATTTGCTGATAACCGCACCTTTTATAAAATTGCCAGTGACGGTGGTTTACTGGAAGCGCCAGTGCCCCTGACGACAATGGAAATGTCGCCTGGTGAGCGTTGCGAAATTATTGTTGATTTATCAGACGGCAACAGCGCTGAGTTACTAACCTTGTTTGAAGACGAGTTCGACGAAGAAGAAGCCGGCATTGTCAGTAATCTGCTGGATCTAATCGGTCCCTCCAAAAAAGCGCTGCCGCTGCCGTCCTTGACCCTCAAAGTGGATGGTTCCTTACCTGCTTATAACGCCCCCTTACCCGAAAAGCTCGCTACAATAATTCGCCCGAAACCCCAGCAAATCACTCGCACTCGCGACTTTATATTGGACATGAGCCATGCAGGCGGCCACGGTCATAGTGCTCATGCGGGTCACGGTGCCATGAGTCATGCAGATATGACTATGACTATTAACGGAGCAGTGATGGACATGAGCGTCATCAACGAAAAGGTAAAACAAGGTGTTTGGGAGCGTTGGCGAATTCGCTCAAATCAAGGTGCTCACCCTTTTCATATGCACGGCTGCTCATTTTTGATTGAACAAATGGAAGGCGCCACAGCGCCGCTTGATCAGCAAGGCTGGAAAGATACAGTGGTACTGGATGATGATGATTGGTCAGAAGTCGTGGTGCGTTTTGATCATCTTGCCACTGAGAAATATCCCTATATGTACCACTGCCATATATTGGAACATGAAGACCTCGGCATGATGGGGCAGTTTACAGTGACATAGTTGGTGCTAAATAGTTGGTGCTAAATAGCTGATGCTAAATAGTTGGCTCTGAAAAATAGCTGACTTAAACATTAAGGCGTGTGAGTTTTTACCTGAGCGTGTTTTCGATTTATCAAAACTGCAATAAAACTTCACGCGCTATGTACATTAAATTCCCTCTTGTGATACTTGATATTTAAGGGCTAAGTAAATACCAAGTACTCTGGCCTGAATGGCACTTACTTAAGCAATAACTTATGACAGTGTATTCTTTTCAAGTGCTCCGTTAGTATTGATAAATAAGAGCTTGCTGAGGTTATTATTAACCCGGCAATTTTAATTGTCGCGTTAATAACACAGGACAAGGATGTTCTGCCATCGGCATAGCCGATGTAAGCCATTGAAAATCAAGCAGCTTCGCACAGTTGCGCTAATTTTCAATGGCGTCAATCAAATAGTTCAGGACCAAATATTTGATTGCCAGGTTAATAGTTTGGCTTTTTACCTCGTTCTAATGACTATGGATCCTAAACTTGCTGTAAGTTTATTTGCCGATATGGAAACTGATATGACAGTAGAACTCTTTGCTAATATGCCGGCTGATCCCGCCGCTGTCATTCTTTATAATGCAGAGACCTATGGCACAACAAGTGATAAAAATG
>JBCBZU010000181.1:0-5145 GCA_039815165.1 Pseudomonadota bacterium | reverse complement strand
TTTCTTGGCAAAAAAATGATTTTTGTGTATAAACGTGCCTATAACGAAAGTTATAGACTCCGCAATAGGGTGGATACACCAGTTAGGTGGTAGCCACCAAGACATAATAAAAAAATCTGTTGTTAACCAAAACAGATTGATTTAACGAGGTAGACCATGAAACCCGATGTACTCACAATCACTGCTTTAGTGTTTGTAATTGGGGTACTGATCAGCAGTATGGGTATAAGCGATGGAGCGAGAGATAAACGCGAAGTACCGCCACCTGCCCTGCAGCAAGGGATATCCTTAAAATAGCTCTCAGTAACCCAGTGTTCACCTAAGGTTAGAAAGCCACCTGTTTAATGTTTGTTAGGGTTTAAATGGGTGGCTTTAGTTCAAGTTCCGAGCTCAACAAAAGCTACACAACCACAATATCGTCCATAGGCACATCCCAAGCTTGAGCACTGACAACATCCACCTGCTGGCAGCTGTGGGCCAGCCCCATTAAAAAAGGGCGTCTGGGTGCTGTTTTACAAAACGCTAAAGTGGCATCGTAAAAACCTCCGCCCATGCCGATGCGATTACCGCAGGCGTCAAAGCCCACCAATGGCACCAAGATCAAATCCAGAGACTCGGCCAAGACGCCAGGCTGCCTGTAGGGCTCTAAGATACCAAAACGATTGGCCTTAAGAGCAGCACCTGGCAACCATTGGCAAAAGTGCATTAAACGTACCCGGCTATCTTGCGCCAAGACGGGTAAAAAACATTGTTTGCGCCTACGCCACGCCATTTTGATCAAAGGCTGGCAGCTCAATTCGCCATCATTGGCAATATAAAAAGCGATGCGCTGGCTGGACTCAAATAGCGCAGAGCCAGACACCATGTGACCAAGCCTGTTGGCCGCTCGCCACTGTCGCCCGCAACCCAGCAGGCGTCGACGCTGGCGCAGTGATTTTCGAATATCAGCAGACACTAGACAGTAAACCAGGCAATAAATTAGACAATAAAAAGCCCAACAAAAAAATTAAATAAGAGAATACAGAAAGTCATTGGAAGAGTGAAGGGAGGCGAGAATTCCCGAGGTGCCGCTGTCAAATTGGCCTTGAACCGTAAAGTTCAAGGGGGTGGTCTCTGACCTGCATCAGGCTTTCCGTCTTGCGGACATGCACACCAACAAGTGCTAGAAACCTCCTGTAAAGGAATTATCGGCTCGAGGACATATTGACTGGCAATTCACCTCAGGAGTTAGCGATAGTATAGCCCAGATGACCCCGGAGGAGCTACGGGAGAAAGCAGATTTTAAGACAAAATTGCTCTATGCACAGCGCCATCGATTCAATGAAAAACCTTGACAATTGCTAAAGGGATAATTCGCTCAGTTATTAGCCTAATAAATGGTCTATTCGCTGATGCAAGCTCTCCAGTGCCTCACTATCGTCTGCTTTTTGACTGCTGCGCAATACTTCATTTGCGAGATTCAGTGCCGCCATTACCGCAATGCGCTCCACACCAATGACATTACCCGAATGGCGAATATCGCGCATGCGGCGATCCAGTTCCGAGGCTGCGCGCAATAAGTCGTCTCTCTCTTCTGGAAGGCAGGCGACTTGATAATCTTTACCCAATATGTGTACCAGAATAGTTTGTGTCGACATAAAACGCCTAGCTTGGGGTCTGCTGTAACTGTTTAAGGTGGCCAATCATAGCCTCGACACGGACTCGAGCCTGATCATTCTTTTTAAGGAGGCGGGCTCTCTCCTTTTGCAAGTGCTGATTATCAGACTGCAACTGTTCACAGCGCTGAATCAGACGATCCACTTTGGTATAAAGTTCTTCGATAGTGTATTCAGACATGGCAATTATTAAACGCTTATCTCTGGCCGACTGCAAGTAAAGTTAAGGGCAACCCGCATATTATGCGAGCAAAATCACTGATATACCATATTTAGCCAAAGGTTTCTTTAGCCAGGTCTGGATCAGACCCAATCACAATAAATTCTGGGTTGAGCAAGCTCGCCTTTTGATTGTAGCGCAAAGGCCGCCAACCCATGTCCAGTACATGCCCACCGGCCGCCTCCACTATGGCCTGAGCGGCGGCGGTATCCCACTCTGAGGTCGGCCCAAAGCGAGGGTAAATATCCGCCTCACCCGCCGCAATTAAGCACAACTTTAAAGAGCTGCCCACGGCCCTCGGCTGCACCGCCACCGGGGAATTTTTTAAAAACCCATCGAGTTTTTCCAGGCCATGGCGACGACTGGTGACAGCCACCAAAGGCAGGCCCCGTTTGATCTGCGACCCCATTGAGCGTGCAAAAATAGCCGTTTTAGTACCGTCTCGGTAACAAAAAGCGCCCTGGCCCGCCATTCCCACATAGAGAGTATTGGTTACTGGCTGATACACCAGGCCCAATATCGGTACACCTTTCTCGATCAAGGCAAGATTCACCGTAAACTCGCCGCTGCCAGCGATAAACTCCTGGGTTCCGTCCAGAGGGTCAATCAGCCAATAACGTGACCATTGTTGACGTATTGAATAATCGGGAATATCCGCTTCCTCTGACACAATCATCGCTCCTGCATCAATAACGGATAAGCCCGCCAATAAACACTCATTGGCTGCCAAATCTGCTTCCGTTACAGGAGAATTATCGGCTTTACTATGAACCTCAATAGTTGATTGGTCATTATAAGTAGACAGAATCTTATCACCTGCCGCTTTAACAAGCGCAATTAACGGCGGCATCATGGCCAAATGCTTATTCATTTATATCACCTTAGGCTTTAAGTGGCGTATTATAGTCAATCCGATTAATGGATTGAAATCACCACGACCATTGCAGGTTTTGGTGCAGTCAATACATAATCCGCTCTCTGTTAAATGGCAAACATTAAGATGATCAACTGGGAATGCATCGATACCGTGCTGCTCGATATGGACGGCACGTTATTAGACCTTCATTACGATAATCACTTTTGGTTAACACACCTGCCTCAACGCTATGCGACAATGAAAGCCCTGGATTTAGAGAGCGCTAAAAAAGAACTGTACGACCATATTGACGCGATACAGGGGACTTTGGACTGGTATTGCCTGGACTACTGGTCAAAGAGTCTAGGGCTGAATATTGCTGCACTCAAAAAAGAAACCAAGGATAAAATTAAAGAGCGCCCTTATGTGAGTGAGTTTCTTAGCGGCCTCAAAAATAACAATAAGACTCTCTACTTGGTTACTAATTCTCACCCTGTGGGAATTGACATTAAATTAGAGCAAACCAGTATTGGCGACTTTTTTGATAAAATTATCTCCTCTCATCAGTACCAGCAACCCAAAGAAACCATCGATTTTTGGCAACGGTTCCACCAAGATATTCACTTTAACCCTGAGCGCACACTTTTTATTGACGACAACCTGAGTGTGCTTAATGCGGCTGTGGACTTTGGCATCAAGCATATTTTGGGCATCCATCAGCCCGACAGCCAAATTGGCCGGAAATTAACCGAAGTGCCTGCCATTTACCACTTCGATGAAATATTGCCAGGCCTTGAAAATGGATAAAGTCCGGATTGATAAATGGCTGTGGGCCGCACGTTTTTTCAAAACCCGCAGCCTGGCCAAACAGGCCATCGACGGCGGCAAAGTCCATTGCGATGGACAAAAAATAAAAGCCAGTAAAGAAGTGGCTGTTGGCAGTTTATTGCGTATTAGGCAAGGTTGGGACGAAAAAGAGATAGCCGTGCTGGCGCTATCCGACCAACGCCGTGGCGCGCCAGAAGCGGCCTTGCTCTATCAAGAAACCAAAGCCAGTTTAGACAAACGCGAAGCCCTGGCAGCACAGCGTAAAACCCTGCGCACTGGGGTCCATACAGAAGGCAGGCCCACCAAAAAGCAGCGGCGACAAATACATCGCTTTAAAAATTTACAAGATCAATAACCCGCTTTCTTTGGTTTAATAAAGCATACAGATGCCTCTAAAAATTAGGATTTTGCCAAGCTAATGCTCGTACATAAACGCTCATAGCTTACAGAGAACAGTTCACAGCTAAAACACCTTAAGGTTTACGCTGTAGGCTATTGGCTGTAAGCTCTACGCCATTTTTATAACCATAAAACTATGTCTTCATCATCCGCCAGTGATTTGCTCCACCGCTTTATCTTTGACGACACCGATATTCGCGGTGAAGTAGCAAGTCTTTCCAGCACACTGGAACAACTGTTTAGTCACCAACGCTATCCTCCTGTTATTCAATCTCTGCTGGGCGAGTTTTTAGTGGCGACCGCCATACTGTCGAGCACCTTAAAATTGGATGGTCTGGTTACCCTTCAGGCTCGGGGTAATGGACCCCTGCCATTGATTATGGCGGAGGCCAATAATAAACGTGAGTTACGCGGTATTGCCAAATTGGCGGCCTCTGATTTTGAAGGCGACGATAATCTCAGTTTACCCGCCATGATTGGTCAAGGTATATTATCCATCACTATCGACCCAGAGCAGGGTAGGCGCTACCAGGGCATTGTTCCATTGGACGCCGCCACTTTAGCTGAATGTATTGAGCACTATTTTGCCCAGTCTGAACAGCTGCCCACTCGCCTTTGGCTAGCCAGTGACGGAAAAGTCGCCAGCGGCTTATTGCTACAGCAACTGCCCCAACAAACCACTGACGCCAAAACCAACCGGGCTGCCTGGGAAAATCGCATTCAGCTTGCCAATACCCTAACTCAAGATGAGCTGTTGCTTGTGGACCACAAATCGTTGCTAACCCGACTCTTCCATGAGGAGGGTGTGCGATATTTTGACCCCATCACTTTAGAGTTTAAGTGTAGCTGCTCCAAAGAGCGCAGCAGCCGTGCTCTACAGCAGCTTGGCCAGGCTGACGCTCAGCAACTGTTACTGGAGCAAGGCATAATTACTGTGGGTTGTGAATTTTGCGGTATTCAATTCCGTTATAATCAGACCGATCTAAACGCCATATTCAAGCCCGAAACCAAGCAATAAAACCGCGAACCTGGCCAATATTACTAAGTATTTGAAAACTTTACTTAAAAACGTAGAGCTTAAAACAAAAATAAATTTTGCTTAAAAAGCAAACAGTTTGGGCTTCGCTTCCGGCTCGGATTCTGAGATAATGCTGGCCCTGCTGGTGTGGGTCGGTGTTCCACTCCAT
>JBCBZU010000077.1:0-7563 GCA_039815165.1 Pseudomonadota bacterium | reverse complement strand
TTCCTCTGTTGTTTGTTGTTGATGGTTGAGTGCAGGAAGTTGTGGCAGGTTGGGCCGATTCGTGAGGCCAACACTGATTAAACGAATCACGCGGTCTTTGGCATCGAACGAAAATACCGGGCTGTAGTAGCGATAATCACGCCCACGAACCATCCAATCGCCACGGTCATTCCAGGCAACCTTGCCCCATATAGCGCCTTCTCTAATTTCTATTTCTTCCAAAGGAATCCAGGCAATGGCTCCGGCATAGCTGCCTTCGGGCGATTTCAGCTGTGTTGCATGTTCAATATCTACCGGCAAATCCAGCCCGTAGCGCTTGGTTTCATTTAGAACAGCTTGTGAGTCAGGGTTCGTCCATTGTCTACCGTCCAGCCCCTTAAAGTGGCCAGCAGGTAACAATAGTAGCCATTCGGGCACCTCTCCCTCTGTTTTTAGGGGCTGATGGGGCAATTGATAATTAACGGCAGTTGCTATATTCATGCGGCCAGTATCGGGCGGCAGAAACGATAAAGAGAATTAAAAAATTTTAATGCTTAATGGGTAGGGAGGGATTCGGGGGCAGATATTCACTGTACCGACTTTTCCGGCCATTTTTAACCCCCACAGGCGAAAATTGCAAAATACGGGAATGCCTACCGACAAAACCCGATTTAAAACCCGTTTAAATTCGCACAGGCGGGCTTTAAGGTATTTCATCTAGGGGATAGGGGCGCTCAGGCAGGCACAACGGCTTAAAATGGCCGTATGTGCGACAGTGTTGTTTTTTTGTGCAGCGGTGGTTTTACTGGGCGTTTCTGACCAGATCGCCACGTTTGCGTTCCTGGTCGAGTTCCTGACTATCTGCCTGGCGGAATGAGGTCACGGTGAGGTTTTCCTTATCATCGGTAGCTCTAACCACGGCTTTGTAGAGCTGCCCATCCTGTTGAAAAAACACCCCGTGTTCTTGCCCCTGGCTAATCACGGCCCCCTGGTTGAGCACATTGGGAAGTAGGCGGTATTCATCATCGGTCAGATCGGGATACTGTTTGCGCTGTTGGCTCATGGTATCCGCTGATAGTAATACTGCATTTTGACGGACGTTTAACTGGTGTTTTAAATCGGCATCGAGAGCGGCCACCGGATAGCTTTCCGTGGGCTTGACCAGAAAGTAGGTAAACGCCGGGCTATTCACCAAATCTTTAGCAGCGGCAGCCGCAATGGCCGGATAACCACTATTGAGCTTATTGGTAATCAGCTTTTGAATATGCGCCTGGCGCGCAGTACCGGCATTCATATCAAAGCCAGGATCAATGCCCTCCGGTACCTGCCAGATTTGCCCTGAGCGTTTATTGACAATCGGCCTTTTGACAATCGCTGGTGCTTCGGTCATATAGCGACCTGTTGATCGTAAGCGTTCGTACTCGCGCTTGCTCACTTGACGCACACGGCATTTACAACCCCATCCATTGGGTGGGTAATGGGTTTGCCACCAGAGATCAGTAGACGGCAGGATAATACCCGCCCACCGGACATGCTGTTCCCGGTGTTCTTTGCTTGGCCCCAACTCATACAACAAATACGGATGGGATTTTCGGGTACGCTCAATACGCTGCCATTGACCCGCAGCACGGGCAGTACGCATATTCACCCGATAAATTTTTCGTAAGCGTTTGGGGCTGCCTAATTGCACCAGGCGTTGTTTATTATCCAGTGGATCAGTCATTTCCTGCTGGCCCCACCAGCCTAGCTTTTGCAGTTCGGGGACAATCTCTTTTTTGAATTGTTGAAAGTTGCCACCTTTAGCCAGTGATTCATTTAAGCGATCATAGATCGTTTGCAATACATCCATTTCCATCACTTTAGCCACGACAAACGCATAAGCGTGTTCTTCGCGGTAAACATCCCGGTGATCAAATTGCGGTTTCAGTTTTTTAGAGCCAAACCATTCCAGTGCATCTTCTGGCGCTCTGGCAGGGGCTTTATATTTTTTCATCAGGTAATGTTTTCTGTGGCCAATGTGTATCTGCATATTTCATGGCAGACATAAGCGTTTTAAAACCGGTCCTTTCTTCACTTTCATTAGAAATGCAAATAAAGGTTTTATTATTTTTAGTGTGGTCTTTACCGGCATAAACAGTATCATGCCTGTAGTATGTATTTTCACAGTGTCTTGTCCAGTGAGCAGGAATATTATCCATCGGTATTACCTTCCCCACGTTTTTTGAAAGCCGCTCTAGCCAGTGCTTCAACTAATTCCCTACTATCCATTTCAGAAAGTAGACCCGGCAACTGTTCAATAAACTCCGATTCGGTTTCCGTTTCAGCAATCAGTGCTTGCAGTGGTGATAAGACGGGTATCATTTGATCTTGCCAGTCTTCCAGTTCATCTATGATCTCATCGTGTTCATGAAATTGCTGACTGTTGAGTGCAACATCAGTGTCCTCGGGTGGGTTTTCCCTTGTGGTCGCTGCCGTTAATATTTCCTCCCCTTTTTGCGGTTCACGCAAAGCATACTTTTCACGAATCTGTGCAGTAGGAACACGCAGGCCCAATGGTACAAGCACTTCCAAGCCTTTAGTTAACGCTTCCAAATCTTCCGATTCTGCTAATGGTAGTTTGAAGCGCGGCATTATTTCTTTATCGCCATAATTTAATTTGACATAGGGCTCAACAACATAACGGTTAATAGTTGCTTCTAACTGGCGACAATCCGCTTGGCAAATATCCAGCCGTACTTCATTATGAACTTGAGCTTGTGAGTTACTAGAGCCATCCTCTGCCGTCATGGTTTGACCCAAAACGCCTTTACTCATTTGTTTATCTAACCAATCACACAAACCGTTATAGAGTTCTTCACCGCCGCCAGCTTTTGCACGTTCCAGCAATTCCACCTTCATGCTTTCCGGCATAATAGCTGAAGCATCAGTACCTATATTAGCAACGGCACGGCGTAGTGTTGCTTTCTCTTCAGGTGTTGCGCCACTATGATATTTACCAATACGGATAGGCATACCAAATATTTCTGCAAACGTCATCCAGTCGCCCAGAGCAAAACTTTTACACATATAGCACACAGAGGCCAACCGGCCTAGAGCACCGCGCACAGGCAAGCCCATTTTAATACGTGGACGATGAATAACCCATAGATAAGGGTTTAGCGTTTCACCATAAATAGGGTTTTTATCGGTTAATAATCGAAGATCACTACCATTTGTTTGATCTAATGCAAAAATCGTGGGTCACGCCAGATATATTTTTTTGGCATCCATTGCTTAGACGATGTATCCCAGTTTTGTTCTACCGCGCTATAACCTTTACCTAAACCATCTAAACAACCATCAATTAAATCACTAATAATCGAAGGCGTAATAAGCTGGCGTAACTCACTCGCAATATTCACTCCACGTTGATCATCGGTAGCCGATTCTATGATAGGCTCAATACCACTAACAGCTAATTTACGTTTGCTGAGTTCACAAGCATAGTGTAAATCGCGTTCCTCCATTTCTTCTGCTAACGTAAAAAAATCGTGAGGCTGACCTTGTGCAGCAGCCTCTAATACGGCAGCCAACTTGATTGGAGTTAAACCGGAAGCAATAGAATCATAACTCCACAGATTGCGCATACCCGTAAGCTGCGCTTCATCAATACCTGTCTTTAATTCTTCGGTGTTGATCGGATTACCCTGTGAATCAACAATGATACTTTTTCTCATTAAAGTATTCCTCTCTCACTACCATAACGGCTAGTACTGACATAATCGTTGTCGTTTTTCCTATCCACAGGTAATACTGCGGTATATTCATACGCAACGGTATCCATTAACGATGCGTAATAAGCCAGTGACAACGCAATGGCCGCATCCCCATGACGGTTTTTACCTTTAATGGTTGAAGTATTGACATCCGGTACTTTAGCAACTCCCTTGATAAGCTTAATTGCTTGCAGATCAGCCACCACATCTGCGTCATTGGGAATGGCGATACTCCCATCTTCGAATGCTGATTTAAAACGCGGCATGTTATTAAGATACCAAGATTGACTAAGATCAACTTTTTCAATAATCCCATTGCCGTGCTTTTCGGCGGCTTGCTCTGCTAAGTATCCCCCGTTACCCCGGTTATCCAATGCACCACCACGCAAACGTGGTAGGCGTGTAGTGATATACAATAAAATTTGTCGCTGCTGATGGTAAGGCATATTAAAAAGCTCAACCAAAAACGGTACGGTACGTTTTAGAGTTTGCTCAACGGCCATAGGAGCAATAACGGTTAAATCACTCACACGCGCGAAGTCTTCACCAAAACAATGTTCTAATGTCGGATTAAGCGTTTTTAAAATGGGTAATAAATGCGTATTACACCAGTCATTAATTTCCGCTTCACGTAAATGTTCTGGCCAGCTATTAAATTCAGCTGTGCAGTGAAAACGAAACACAGGGGCATGATGGGTGCGGGCTTCAATAATCATCCTGGATAAGTAACTACCAGAACCATGCTTAGGAACACAAAAATATTCCTCCTCAGCATCTTCCTTACTGGCAGTATCCTTCATTAAATTATCAATCCATTCCTGTTCAGCTTGCAAACTCCAGGCTTTGTCATTGATTTGACAAATACGCTGATAAAGTCCTTCCTTACACGCATCGTGTAATGTGATCCTATGGACGCTATAGCGCTTTTTTCCAGAGCGACTATCATTAATCAATTCGTTAAATAGGTTTTCATAACCATTATGCGTACTGATTAAACGAACTTTGCTACCCCACATCGTGAGTGCCAAGGCCGCTTTTAACACTTCGGCTAACCGATCATGGAAAGCGGCTTCATCAATGGTTACATTGCCTTGCATACCACGAAGATTAGAGGGGTTAGAACTTAATGCCTGGACTTTAAAACCACTGGAGAAGTAAACTACAAAGATTAAAATTTCTCTGCCTTCTCTACCATCGTCTTCAAAAAGAGTTTCCTGTGTAATTTCTCCCGCTGCCTTATGAAAGGCTTTTGACCACATGGCCACCGCTTCAATAAATTCCCGTGCCATTTCCTTATTAGAACCAACATAAAAATGGTTACATCCACCTTGGTTACGAGCAGTACCAGCACACAACGCAGCGTCTGCGGCTTCGGCCCAAGTTAATCCTGTCCGCCGGGATTTTTCTGCAATTTTTACGTCAGAATCATCCGCTATCCAACGTTTTTGATAATCCAGTAAAACTTCATCTGCTTTGAATTGACCAATGGTTTGCAAATCTTTTTCGGCACGTTCGCCAAGTGGTTGTTCAATAATGGGGGTCATTTTTTTGCAATCCCTAAAATCTGAGCTTTGAGAGCGACTACACTGTCCTGGCTCAATCCTTGAGAAATAGCAACCGCATCTACTTCGTTAGCAGCCTCCTCAGCAAACGCCTGGCGTATTTCTTTTTCGCGTTTATGGCTGGCACTCGCAGCGGCTTCAATACGTTGGATCGCCAGAGCTAATTGGCCGATGGCTTTAGGGGGTACCGGCTCTTCGTCTTCGCTCATAGCCATACCCGTTTCAAAAGCCATTGTTCTTACCACCTCCTGTAACAGCTTGCCCACTTCACTGGTGGGCGCATCGCCCAGCTTGGCCGTCCACATTTCGGCGACTTCGCGAGACTGGCGAATTTTCACACCGATAGCCTCCATTTTAGTGGCGTAACGATTGAGTCCGCTGATACTGATTTTTTTATCACCATCAGTAATTTTGTTGTTGATATATTCAAGAATATCTTTTTGTTGAATACGGCCATCACGCAACATTTTGTCCAGCTGTGCTTTGACATCTTCCGGTAGTAAGTCAACTTTGCTGCGGCGGCCTCTTGTTTTTTTATTTTTAGACATGGCTTACCTTTTGGGTGATGGCCGTTTGATTCCTGCGACAGTTGAGCGACCCGTGGCTACATCGCTACCGGCAATGGTTAACGTAGCCACTAAGGTGTCGCCAATTGTTTCGATCTCCACCATGCCTTGTTCAGACAACCAGCTAAGATGTGTACGTACTTGATCACGGCTAATCTGGTGGCCGTACTGCTCCAGTACGGTATGAATAATAGAATCGTTAGCGGTGTAGCCCTGCATTTCCTGTAAGCCACGTAACACTAACAGGCGTTGGTCGTCTCTAAGAAGTTGTTGGTAGCGCATGGTTCACCCCGTTATCTTGTTGCGGTTTGACGACGGCTATTTACTCAGCAAATGGTTATGAATCAGCTGTACACTGTTATCGATTTGCGCCATGGTTCCTTCTATTTTGGTGACCCCCTGTGCGACCTCACTAATGCGACGATTGATTTTTGATAAATCATCATGGCTGGGTAAATGCTCAATAGACTTTTCTGATTTGGCTAATCGGGTTACCAGTGCATGGTGATCTTTTTTGATAATTTCTATCGAATCCGCATTCGCTTTTTGCCGATTTACCACATGGGCGTAAATGACGGTTAACAAAATGCCTAACGTATTTGCCACACTTAAAAAAAAGGCGAGTGCTTTATAATCCCAATCTGGCATGGTTTATTTTTCCCCTTTAAGTGCAGAGACAATGGACGGTAGTGTTTTTTCCGCACTACGGCCAACAACATAACCCGTTAGACCCAGTTGTAACAGTGTCCACGCCTCGGCAGATAACCGGAAAACCAGCAAGCCAAACGAATCAAAAACCACCAATACTAAAAAGGTCAGCATCGTGATGGGTCGCCAGTTTCTTTGCATCCAGCTTTGGCCTTGTGCTTCCGCTTTGACAATGCTGGTTTGAGCGTTAAGTAGTTGCTGCTCATAATCCAGAACCTTTACAGTGATCTGTTGTTGGATAGCAAACATTTCTGACTTAATTGCCAGCTTTTCTTCATCACTGGTATGCATGTCATCAATCAGCTTGGTGATGGGTAAAATTAAGTTGCCTAAAAAACTCCATACCGGATTAGCCATCTTTCTCACCTTTTTTGTATGTCATGGGTATTTCACTGTTAATAAATTGCTGCAATGAGAATAACCGGCGCATCCAACCCATAAAGAATTTATCTTGTGATGGCTTATCGATCACCAAATCATGATAAAAGTCAGCCCGATACATACGTACAATAAAAATAATATTTTCAGGGTTTTCAATTGACGCACAGTCTTGGTGGCGGTACCGGTTCGGGTATGGGTACGCTTTTGATTAGCAAAATTCGTGAAGAATATCCTGATCGAATTATGGCCACGTTTTCGGTGGTGCCATCGCCTAAGGTAAAAACAAGATACAAAGCATTTTAGTTTTTCGATACGAAAGTCCATAATAAAAATTTCTAGGTTTCGGACACCGTTGTTGAACCGTACAACGCTACTTTGTCGGTTCATCAATTGGTCGAAAATACGGACGAAACTTTCTGCATTGACAACGAAGCTTTGTACGACATTTGCTTCCGTACTCTCAAACTTTCCACTCCCACTTATGGCGATTTGAATCATTTGGGTGAGAGAATGAACGTATTTCATTGAGATTGTTGTATGAATTCAGGGCCGGAAACCCGTTCAGGCCTATGCTTTTAGAGTTAAATTTGCCAGAATTTGATCGAAAATAAC
>JBCBZU010000406.1:0-2689 GCA_039815165.1 Pseudomonadota bacterium | reverse complement strand
TCAACACGGTATTAATGGCATCAACACCGCCCGTAATGACCATGTCGGAGGTGCCTGCCTGTAATTCACGGGTCGCAAGTGATATGGCAGAAAGGCTACTGGCACAGGCGGCATCCACCACATAATTAGTGCCGCCCAAATCGAGGCGATTGGCAATTCGCCCGGCAATCACATTGGTTAATAAACCTGGGAAGGTATTCTCCGTCCAAGCCGGATACTCTTTTATAATATTTTCAGCAATTTCTTGTACTTCGCTTTCTGGTAAGCCGTGCTCACGCAACACTTTCACCCATACCGGCTTTTGACCCTTTGCCGCCATTTGTTCGACCATTTCTGTCCCGGCCGCGGCGCCGATAATAATACTGATGTCTTTTTTGCTGACCTTCTGTTCGCTAACGCTTTTTGTGCCCGCCAGAAGTTTTTTAGCGGCCACCAAACCATAGAGTTGTGCGGTATCGATTGCACGTAAAGTGTTCGGTGGAATACTGTACTCCATTGGATCAAAGGGGTAGTCATCGAGAAAAGCGCCGTTTTTACAGTAAATTTTTGTAAACTCGGGCAGGGCGGGGTCGTAGTAATCTTCTATAAGAAAGTGGCTTGGGGGGACTTCTTTAATAAAATCGTGTTTGCCGATAATATTTCGCCAACAACCTTGAGTCGTATTGGAGCCGGGTAAAATAGAGCTTAAGCCAACGATAGCGATTTGATTGTTCATATTTTTCATTTTTTAATTGAATTAACTAGAGCAGTAAGTTGAGATTTTCAATGTTTATTTTTGTTAGTCGTCATCAAAAAAATACTTTTTTTGGGGAATTATTCGGCTGTAGCGAGTTGTTGAGGCAGGTAATTAAATAAAAACCGTGAAACATTAACGCCAAAACTACGTAACTGTTGGGCTCGGGTTATACAGCTAGCACCTTCTAGTAAATTCAAGGCGACTTGCTGAACTTGACGGGATTCAGCGTTTTCTAAAAAGCTGCCTTGAACCCATGCATTAAAGGCCCCCATTGCGGGTCCACACCAAATTTGGTAGTCGAGTACACGGTCTTCATCACCGGTCAACGCCCACTTACTCGATTTGCCCAAGTACCAACGAAAGATAAGCGCCATTTTGTATTTAGGGTTCTCGTTTGCACGACTGAGCTCTTTGGGATCGATCTGGCTAAAAAATAATTCTGTTTTAGCCCAAATATCTTGCAGAGAGCTTCTAAATATTTGTTTTTCTAATTCTTGTGTGACAGCCACCGGTAAACTGTCAATACTGTCGTATTGATTATAAATGTCGAGTAAGCGATTTCCGCGCAGCGCCATCATTGACCCTTTTTTGACAACCTGCACTTTGCCACCGATTTCAAACATATCTGCCGACGGGGTTATTGCAGTATCATCAACGCCCACTTGCGTTAGCAGTTGCCGCCCCTTAGGGTGTAATCCAGACTCCAGGCAAGATTGATGTACTGAGCCAAGTAAAACGTAGGCGGCACCCAAGGCATATGCACTGGCGACGGCTTGCGGTGTACCTAAACTACCCGCTGCGCCGAGACGAGTCGGTATTGCAAACTGGTACTGCTGCTGTAATTCATCTCTTAAGGACGCGATAACAGGAAAAAGGGCGTTTAAAGGGCGTCCGTCTGTATGGCCCCCTGAATCGGATTCAACGGTAATATCCTCAGCAAAGGGAATGCCCTTGGCTAATTCAGCTTCTTCTTCTGTAATTTGTTTGTTTTGAACTAAATCTGCAAGGATCTCTGCAGAGATAGGCGAAAGATAATGCCGGGCAACCTCGGGCCGGGAAATTTTTGGGAAGACATAATGCTTGCGCCGGATTATGCCCGCTTTATCGCGGTATAAACCCTGACATGCAAATCGAGCCAAGGCACGGCTGCTGCCCATAAATGCAGCCGCTTCTACGCGGTTTACTCCATGTTTGAGGTAGAGGTCAACCAGTGCTTCTTCTAATTCGGGTGTGGCTGATGTGTGGATTAAATTGACCCCCCAGCTTACTCCCATTGGATTGAGGGTGTTTTTAATGGTTATAACGGCGGACTCGACTTGGTCGAGGGTTAATCCGGCTGAGCCGAAAAAACCTAAGCAGCCGATTTTACCGAGGGCTATGACCATGTCAGCAGAGGCAATACCCCTGGCCATTGCCCCGCCAACATAAGAAAACCTCAGGCCATGGGTCTCAGAGAAAGCACGATCACCAAGCCATTCAGGGTAGGTGGGCGGTAGTGTTCCGAGATAAACCAGTGAGGTTGCTGCCGGTTGCGAGCCTATATCGCCGTTAAAAGCAATACCAACGCGTTGCGATTCCACATGGAATATGACATGGGTTTTAGCGCGGCGCTGCTCAAAGTAGTGGTTGATTTCTTGTTGTGTACTAAGAAAATTGACTTGATCAAAATCATTGTGCCAGTAGAGTTCGGAACCCAAAGCGTTAACCTCTCACTTATAGGATGCTGCCATGCACTTTTTTTTGGGCGCAAATTGCGGTTTAATTTTCGAATCAAATCAAATTGAATAGACCAATTTTTTGCAATAGCAAATATAGCCCTTCTATCCGGTCGCAAGACAAAATAGTAAGTCCAGAACAGGGTTAAGAGTAGTGTTATTGAGCCCAATAAAAGCCCTAATTTAATTAGGGCGAATAGTTCTCAACTTAGATCAATTTTTCTGTTTTCGATCAAAT
>JBCBZU010000421.1:0-2521 GCA_039815165.1 Pseudomonadota bacterium | reverse complement strand
GTTTTATGGGTTTGCTTTTGATTGTGCGCCCAGCGGCCTTGTTTGGCATATGGGGCGCTGATTATCCAAGTTTAGCGATTTACGCGGCAGTGTTGGGCGCTTTGGGTAGCGCGGTGGCCTATGTATTAGTAAAAAAACTCAGCGCAACCGAAGACCCATCGGTTATTATTGTTTATTTTCCATTAGTGGCCTTACCGCTATCGCTAGTGGTTTTGGGTAAAGACTTTATTATGCCCCAAGGAGGGCAATGGCTGCTGTTATTGCTGGTGGGGGTATTTACCCAAATAGGGCAAATAGGGCTGACCAAATCGATGCAGACCGAAACAGCCAGCAAAGCCACCAGTTTTGCTTATCTACAGGTTGTATTTGCTGCTATCTTAGGTTGCTTAGTCTTTAGTGAACTGCCAACCGTGTGGACCTTTATTGGGGGTGGTTTGATTATATTGGGCGCATTTGTCAATGTGCTCGCCGATAAAAACTAGCAGCGAGACCTATTCACTACACCCGTTCCATCCATGGAGAGCACAAGGTTAGCGGAGCAATAGCGATTCACCCATTGAGTAAAGCCGCCAACTGATTTGTTTAGATTTAAGCAAACTGGTTCATAGTATTACCCTCTCCCGATGCCTTTAGTGCGGCATCACCCGAAAAGTACTGCTTATGGTCATCGCCGATATCAGAACCGGCCATATGCTGGTGCTTAACGCAGGCAATGCCCTCGCGAATTTCCTGGCGTTGTACATTGGCAACATAGGCTAACATGCCCTGTTCACCGAAGTACTGTTTTGCCAAACTATCGGTGGATAAAGCCGCAGTATGATACGTAGGAAGCGTAATTAAGTGGTGAAAAATGCCCGCTTGTCGAGACGCGTCCCGTTGAAAATTTTGTATGCGCTGATCAGCTTCCAGCGCCAGTGCGCTGTGGTCATATTGATCACTCATCAGTTTATCTCTGTGATAGTGGCTGGTGTCACGCCCTGCTTGAGTCCAGTCATCAAATACTTGTTGGCGAAAATTTAGGGTCCAATTAAACGATGGGCTATTGTTGTAAACCAGTTTGGCATCGGGCACCACTGCTCGAATACGCTTGACCATCTTGGCTATTTGATCAATATGAGGCTTTTCTGTTTCGATCCAGAGTAAATCGGCTCCGTGTTGTAATGAGGTAATGCAATCCAATACTACCCGCTCTTCCCCAGAGCCTTTTTTAAACTGAAACAGGCCCGAGGATAAGCGCTTGGGCTTTAACAAGCGACCATTGCTTTTAATAACAATATCACCGTTTTCAATATCATCGGCAGTGTTGATATAGTGCCCATCCAAAAAGCGGTTATAACAATCGCCAAGATCACCTGGCTCATGGGTGACGGCAATTTGTTTAGTGAGGCCCGCGCCTAAAGAATCGGTGCGGGCAACAATAATCCCATCATCAATACCCAGTTCCAGAAAAGCTGAGCGCACAGCGTTAATTTTTGCTAAAAAGTCCCCGTGGGGAACCGTGACTTTTCCATCCTGGTGGCCGCATTGCTTTTCATCGGATACTTGGTTTTCGATTTGGATGCAGCAAGCACCCGCTTCGATCATTTTTTTTGCCAATAAATAAGTTGCTTCCTGATTGCCAAAGCCCGCATCAATATCGGCAATAATCGGCACAACATGGGTTTCAAAATGATCGATTTTATCGGTGATCATTTTTGCCGCGATGTGATTGCCTTGCCCTTCAGCAGCATCCAGTTCTCTGAATAAGCGGCCCAGTTCCCTGGCATCGGCCTGTTGCAGAAAGCGATACAGCTCTTCGATTAATGCGGGTACGGCCGTTTTTTCGTGCATGGACTGATCCGGCAGGGGGCCAAACTCGGAGCGTAATGCCGCAATCATCCAGCCGGATAAATATAAATAACGGCCCTTGGTGGAGCCAAAATGCTGCTTGATCGAAAGCATTTTTTGTTGCCCAATAAAGCCATGCCAACAGCCCAGAGACTGGGTGTAGTTTGACGGGTCAGCATCGTAAGCCATCATGTCTTTGCGCATAATATTGGCGGTATATTTTGCAATGTCCAAGCCGGTCTTAAAGGTGTTTTGCATGCGCATTCTGGCAATATGTTCTGGCTTGATTGCGGCCCAGGTCGTTTGATAACGGCTAATGGTTGAATCAAGCTGCGCAATTTCCTGTTGATATTTTTTCATTTTCTCTTGCCCCATTAGCCTAACCGGCTATTTGTGTGTGTAAGTGAATAAAAAGCGCATCCTGTGACGGTTGTTGGGTCTGTTTGGCCCAGTTCCGATAGCGGTGCAGGGTGTTTTCTGTATATCCACCGGCTTCCTCTACGGCTTTGAATATCAGCGCCCGTGCCGCGCTAAAGGCCAGGCTCTCATCAGGGTTGGGTGTCATTGCCGTGTAGTGTCGATTAACGCTATTTTGTTGAAAAAAAATAATTGCAAAAAGTTTAATTAAATACACCACATGCTGTTTGTGACAAATGCCCTGGAGTAAACAGTTGACAATATGCTGAATGGAAAT
>JBCBZU010000432.1:0-2448 GCA_039815165.1 Pseudomonadota bacterium | reverse complement strand
GAACAGTTTTTAGTAGCAAGCGAGGACCATAAACCCTATTTGTTACCGCTTTTTGAAAAATAATCGCTCGACAGCCAGTAGAGATTTTTTTTGAAAGCCTTAAGACAGGATGTTATCACTACTAATAAAGTGCAACCCCCACTTGCAGTGGTTAAAAACCTACAATTTAACGAGCTGAGGAACACAGATGGCTTACTCATATACTGAGAAAAAACGTATTCGCAAGGATTTTGGCAAACTGCCGCATGTTATGGATGTTCCATTCCTTCTGGCAATTCAGTTGGATTCTTATCGCAGATTCACCCAAGAAAACACACCCCTAGATCAGCGTTTGGAGACCGGCCTTCACTCTGCGTTTAAATCTGTTATGCCGATTGTCAGCTATTCGGGTAGTGCTGCCCTTGAGTATGTTAGCTATACCCTGGGCAAAGCGGTGTTTGATGTAAAAGAATGCGTGCTGCGTGGCGCCACCTATGCCGCACCGCTACGGGTGAAGGTTCGCTTGATTATTTACGATAAAGAATCAGCAAATAAAACCATTAAAGATATCAAAGAACAAGAAGTCTACATGGGCGAAGTGCCGTTGATGACCGATAACGGAACCTTTGTGATCAATGGCACCGAGCGCGTTGTGGTTTCTCAGCTACATCGTTCACCGGGGGTGTTTTTCGATCACGATAAGGGTAAAACACATTCTTCAGGTAAGCTGCTGTATTCAGCTCGCGTCATTCCCTACCGTGGTTCATGGCTGGATTTTGAGTTTGATCCTAAAGACTTGGTTTATGTGCGTATTGATCGTCGCCGAAAATTGCCCGCGACTATCTTACTCCGTGCTCTGGGCTATACTTCTGAGCAAATGTTGGGAATGTTTTTTGAAACCAGCCTTTTTGAAGTAAACCAAGACGGTGAATTTTTACTGGAGCTGGTTCCTTCCCGTCTTCGTGGTGACATTGCAACTTTCGATATTCTCGACAAAAAAGGCAAAGTTATCGTTGAAGAAGGCCGTCGTATTACGGCTCGTCATATTCGCGAGTTAGAAAAAGCCGATGTCACTCAGCTATTAGTGCCGCAGGAGTATATGCTTGGCCGCGCCTTGGCAAAAGATGTGATTGATACCAATACCGGTGAAGTGCTGTTTGAGTGTAACACCGAGGTTACTGTTGAAGTATTAGAAAAGTTATTGGCGACAGGTATAGGCACCATTGAAACGCTCTACACCAATGAACTGGATCGAGGTCCATTTGTTTCTGAAACCCTGCGCATTGATCCAACGCGCACCGAGTTAGAAGCACTGGTTGAAATTTATCGGATGATGCGTCCAGGGGAGCCGCCGACCAAAGAATCGGCAGAGGCTTTGTTCCAAAACTTATTCTTCAGTGCAGAGCGCTATGACCTTTCAGTGGTTGGTCGCATGAAATTTAACCGGCGCCTACATCGTGAAAATGATGAAGGCGAAGGCACACTGTCCAATGACGATATTGTTGAAGTACTAAAGACTCTTATTGATATTCGCAACGGTAACGGCGTTGTTGACGATATCGATCATTTAGGTAATCGTCGCGTGCGCTCTGTGGGTGAAATGGCGGAAAATCAATTCCGCGTTGGTCTGGTACGGGTTGAGCGTGCCGTTAAAGAGCGCCTGTCGGTGGCAGAATCTGAGGGCCTAATGCCGCAAGACCTGGTTAATGCCAAGCCGGTATCGGCAGCCATTAAAGAGTTTTTTGGTTCTTCTCAATTATCTCAGTTTATGGATCAAAATAACCCGCTGTCGGAAATTACCCACAAGCGCCGGGTGTCGGCCTTGGGGCCAGGCGGTCTGACTCGTGAACGTGCCGGTTTTGAAGTGCGTGACGTACACCCGACCCACTACGGTCGCGTCTGCCCAATTGAAACACCCGAAGGTCCCAATATTGGTTTGATTAATTCTCTGGCCACCTACGCGCGCACCAACGACTATGGTTTTCTTGAGAGCCCTTATCGCCGGGTTGTTGACGGCAAGGTAACAGCAGACATTGATTACCTCTCTGCGATTAATGAAGCCGAGCATGTAATTGCCCAAGCCTCCGCCGAATTGGACAAAGATGGCAAGCTGGTCGAAGAGCTGGTATCCGTCCGGCACATGAACGAATTTACCTTAAAAGCGCCAGAAGATGTCCAGTATATGGACGTTTCGCCTCGTCAGGTGGTCTCGGTTGCGGCGTCTTTGATTCCCTTTCTCGAGCACGACGATGCCAACCGCGCACTAATGGGCTCCAATATGCAGCGCCAGGCAGTGCCAACCCTGAAGGCGGATAAGCCCTTGGTAGGTACCGGTATGGAGCGCACAGTCGCCCAGGATTCAGGTGTGTGTGTCGTTGCTAATCGTGGTGGTGTCATTGAGCGTGTCGATGCCGGGCGTATTGTGGTTCGCGCGTCTCACGAAGAGACCGAGGCCGGCGATGCCGGTGT
>JBCBZU010000399.1:0-2734 GCA_039815165.1 Pseudomonadota bacterium | reverse complement strand
TGCGGATTAATTTTGATTTCTTCACCGCCACTGGTTTTTCGGGAATCATAAATATGAGTCGTTTTATCGTTAACCAACTTAACCACAGGGGTATAGGCTTCGTTCGGTACAATCACTTTGTTTTGATCTTTGCCATCCCAGGTGATGGGATAAACACCGGCTTTTTCTTGTTTACCATCGGATAAGGTTCGAACTAAATCGCCATCGGCGGTATAGAGTGAAACTTCTATTTTTCCAGGTTCTGTAATCTTGATGGGCAACTCAAATATTTTACCTGAACTTGGATTAAATTCCTGAATTTTGTACGGTTCAATACTGACACCGGCATTGACCAATGTAGAAACGAATAATCCAAAAATAAAAATGATCCAGGCCTTCACTAATTAGATCTCCAAGTCGCGTAATTGGGTGATACCTTTAGGTAAAGGCAATGCGTGTAATTCGCCCGCCTGTGTGCGACACATCAATGCCGTGTTGTTTACTTGTTGGCGAATAAAATAGAGTTTTTCACCTGACAGTGCCGGAGACATATCGGTAACCGCACCTTGTGTGAGCTGCTTAGGCTGACTATTTTTTTGCGCCAATGATTGTCGGTAAATATGGTAGTTGCCTGCGGCATTGCTGCTAAAATACAGCCACTTATTATTCTTATCGACGCTAGGTTGACGACTAATAGTATTCAGCAAAGTGACTTGTTCTGCGCTGCCACTGATGGTGTGATAACGCCAGATTTCCTGAATGATGTTGCCGCAACCCAGTACACAGTGAACATTGCTGTAGTAGAGCCAGGGGGCTGAGAGTTTAGGTTCAAATTGTGCAGAACGTTGAATGATTAGTGGAGTTGTGGTGTTGGTGGCAAGATCCAGTTTTAGAATATCGGTATCGACACTTTTGCCTTGTTTTAACTGAACCACATAGAGTGCATTATTTTTTTCGTCGATTTCCGGTTGAGCATAGCTGGCCTCGGCAGAAGGCGATAGTAGCACCTTTGTGTTTTTATCTTTTAAAGAACTCTTTTTTAAAGGGAATTGACTAACTTGGGCCGCATCATCAATATAAAATACAGCATTATTTTTTGAAGATACAACAGGCGTTCGCACTTCAGTGTCAATGGGAAGTGGCTTAGGTGATTGTCCGTTTTGAGTCACAACATAGGTTTGCCAACCCTGGTCAGTTAAACCCACAAAAACCAACCCTTTAGGCCATTGCTGACAGTCATCGGCTGCGGCAATGCCCGGCAAAAGAACCAACAATGATAGTAACCGATGCAAAGCGTATCGCATCATCTTTGCTCCTTCTGCAATCGCCAGCGTAAGACTATCGCTAATAACAAGATTAAAATGAGTGCGCAGTAAAAAATCTCATACAAGCCATAGCGGGTTTCTGTACCAATCAGATAACCGTGAACCAAGCCAAGAAAAACCACTAGCACCATAGCGCGATGAATGGTTTGCCAAACCATTGGGAAACGGCGTCTCATAAGCGCAGCGGCCATTGCAATCAGTGCGATAAAAAACCCAAAGAGTCCGACAGTAATAGCCGTGTGATAAAAATCCTTAAAGTCCGGCAACAATAGACTCCAGGCAATGGTCTGTTTACGCAGCGATACAGCGATAACAAAGCAAGCGATATGAATAACCACGGCAAGTAGCGTTACGCTACCCAATACACGGTGGTGTAAAAACGTCCATTGGGGTAATGCATTGGCGTAGGTGGTGTTTTTTAAAAGTGTAGAAACTGCCAGATACCACAACAGTAACACGGCATAAAGACCAAAGAGCTTGGAAAAAACATACCAGATTTGCCCGACAGGTGCACCGTAGCGAACGTAAGTCAGCACATCTGAAGTGAAGTGCCAGAGGGCAAAAGGGAGGATAAATACTGTGGGCCAGAGCCACTTCTTCACAGAGGAGGAAAAAAGCAAGGTCAGCGATGGCTGAAGTTTTTTTACAAGGCGTTTGTTTGTTAATTCAGACATGATTGCTGATCCCTAGCACAGTGGGTCAATTGTTCTTGAGCAGTGGTTTCTGATACCTCTTGAGAGGCCAAGGGCAAGCCTGAAGCTTGCCAACCGGATAGGCCATGAGGTTTCATCACAGCCACATTACTCACACCGTTGTCGAGCATTTGCCGCGCTACTTCATAGCCACGAAAATCTTTCACACAATAACTGATCACCCGATCTGCCTGACTTAATTTATCGTAGACAGCGGGGGTTAAATCACGCATGGGAATATTAATCGCGCCTGGGATGTGAGATTTGGCAAATTCAGCAGGTTCGCGGGTATCCACAAAGACCACGGCTTTATTGAGCGCGATTTCGGTGAGCAACTGCTCAATGGTTAACTCTGCCACTCGGTTGGCTTTTTTGCGTTCTGCCAATAAGGGAGCATTCTTGCAGGCTTGATTCTCAACAGCTTGGCCGAGGGATTGGTGTAACTGGTTCGTATCGGCATTAGTTAGCAAGCCATTGTAAAGTGCATTAAAAAAATGGCCGTAGCAACTAATCGGTACATAGGCACGACCGTATTTGTCTTGTAGGCGGCGGAAGTTTTGCTCAACGGTATGCACGTAGGGGTCACTGGCAGTATTCCACGCAGTGGTTTCAATGGCGGTAATGATTTCACCCAGGCGTTTCAAAGTAAGGTCTTGCTGGTTAAAGCCAATTAATAAACTTTCAAAGGTGGATTGATTGCCGGAGCGTTTATAAGGGGCATCGGGAACACCAAAGGCA
>JBCBZU010000393.1:0-2771 GCA_039815165.1 Pseudomonadota bacterium | reverse complement strand
TATGCCGATGGCAGGACATCCTTGTCCTGTGTTATTAAAAATTGCCGGGTTAATAACAGTTAAATTTTGCTTTATACGGCCACTAAGTTAGCATACTGCATAACCAACCACTTACTGCCTTCATTATCAAAATTGACCTGCACCCGTGCGCTACCGCCATCACCCTCAAAATGGATAACCACGCCCTCGCCAAACAAGCTATGCGCCACACGCTGACCCAAATAAAAACCGTCACCTTTATCGTTTTCAATGGTCGACGGTTTGCCTGTAAAATGCACTGTACGGTGTACTTCTGTTTTTAGACGGATCTCATGCAGGCATTGTTTTGGAATTTCTTTAACAAATCGTGATACGGAATTAAATGTTTCTGTGCCATGCAAACGCCGGGATTCGGCATAGCTGATGGTTAAGTTTTGCATTGCGCGAGTGATACCTACATAGCACAAGCGCCTTTCTTCCTCCAGGCGTTCCGGGTCACCGGCAGACATTTTGTGGGGGAATAAATTTTCCTCCATCCCGGCAATAAAGACATTGGCAAACTCCAAACCCTTTGCCGAGTGCAGGGTCATTAGCTGCACCGCATCTTCAAATTCATCCGCTTGGGCATCACCTGCATCGAGAGAGGCGTTATCGAGAAATTGCACTAAGGGCGAGGTTGGTTGCTGCTCTTCATCGACTTGGGGTGTCGCCGTTTGGCTCGGATCAAATACACGACAAGCGTTGATCAATTCTTCCAGGTTTTCGACACGCGCCTGACCTTTTTCACCTTTTTCATTGCGGTGAAAATTAAGCAGGCCGGTATCATTCAGCGTGGTTTCTGCTTGCTCAGCTAAGGGAAGCGGCTCTGTTTTGGCGGCTAATTGTTCTATTAGCTGCAAAAAAGCAGCCACAGCACCGGCCGCTCTGGCAGTTAATTGTTTAGTGCTCACCATGGTATCGGCTGCTTGCCACAGTGAACAGCCCTGGTCACGGGCAACAGCACGAATGTTATCCACCGTTTTGCTGCCGATGCCTCGCGTGGGAGTATTGATGACTCGTTCAAATGCGGTGTCGTCATTGCGGTTGACGAACAGACGTAAGTAGGCCAATGCATTTTTAATTTCCAATCGATCATAAAACCGTTGGCCGCCATAAATACGGTAGGCAATATTTTCGCGCAATAAGGCTTCTTCGAGTACGCGGGATTGGGCGTTGGAACGATATAAAATAGCACAGCTATCGTAGCGGTTTCCCGCTCGCATCCAAGCATCAACACGATCGACGATAAAGCGCGCCTCGTCTTGCTCGTTAAAGGCTGAGTAAAGTTGGATGGGCTCACCTTCTTTGCCTTCGGTCCACAACTCTTTACCCAAACGTCCGAGGTTATTTGCGATAACGCTATTGGCGGCTTTTAAAATGACTTTTGTTGAACGATAGTTTTGTTCTAAACGAATGGTTTGCGTCTGACCAAAATCCTGTTCAAAACATTGGATATTCTCAATTTTCGCACCCCGCCAACCGTAAATGCTCTGGTCATCATCACCCACTGCCGTGACCTTGCCGCTATTACCCGCAAGCACGCGCAACCAGGCGTATTGAATGGTATTGGTGTCCTGAAATTCGTCCACCAGGATAAAGGGGAAACGCTGCTGGTAGTGTGCAAGAATATCGGCATTATTTAACAGTAATTCATGGGCGCGCAATAACAACTCACCAAAATCCACCAATCCGCCCTGTCGACACAGTTCTTCATAGGCCGTGTAAATTTTATGCATGGTTGTTTCATAAGGGTCTGCACTGGGTTGAATATACTGCGGGCGAAGACCTTCATCTTTTTGTGCATTGATATACCACTGGGCCTGACGAGGTGGCCAGCGGCTGTCATCCAGTTGCAGTGACTGGCCAACGCGTTTAAGCAAACGCAATTGATCATCACTATCCAGTATCTGAAAATTCTGAGGCAGGCCCATGTCCTGCCAGTGGACTTTTAGTAAGCGGTGGGCAATGCCATGAAAAGTGCCCACCCACATACGGCGAGCACTACCCAATAGGGAACCTGACAGCAAGTTTTCCAGTCGAGCACGCATCTCACGGGCGGCTTTATTGGTGAAGGTGACCGCCATAATCGAGAAAGGCGAGGTATTTTCTACCTGTATCAACCAGGCAATACGGTGCACCAGCACGCGGGTTTTACCACTCCCTGCACCCGCGAGAATTAACTGGTTACCCGGTTTAGCGCTTACCGCCTGGCGTTGGGCATCATTTAGGTGGTTGAGAATTGTCGAAACATCCATTGCTGTATAGGACCTGAGTTGATTGGATTGATGAAGGATAAGCTGGGCTGCTTATTTTAACCCAGATTTCTCCCTTGGATTGCCCTCAAAGCCGCGTTATTTTGTAGTAAAACTACATATTTAGCGTAAAAGGTGCTTTAATGACTACATAACGGTAACTTAAACCTGGAAGGCTCAGTTGAATTGCTCTCAAAGAGTAAAACGGTAACTTTTTAGTGTATTGATTTTACTGGCTTTGTGCTGTCAACAAGCTTATCCAGGCTAAACTCTTGCTTAGTCACCATGAACCTAACTCAAACCATTACCCGAGAACTTGCTCAATTACGCAAATCAGAGCGTAAAGTAGCAGAGTATGTGTTGAAACACCTGTCTGACGTTATCCGTCTGCGCATCACTGATCTGGCGACTGCCGCTGAGGTAAGTGAACCTACGGTGATTCGTTTTTGTCGCGCCATTGGCTGTAATGGCTTCCAGGACTTCAAGATGACGCTGGCCCAG
>JBCBZU010000064.1:0-8083 GCA_039815165.1 Pseudomonadota bacterium | reverse complement strand
TTGCCTGTCCATAGATGACTTTTTGAAAGAGAGCACAAGGACCTAAATATTAGTGAGTGCTTGCACACAAGCGCGGGTCTAAGGGTCTAAGTGCCTGTCCATAAGCGACCGCCACATAATCACCAATAGCTTAAGTTATCTCTGGAAAAGTTGACGCTTGGCTCGCTACTTCAAGCCCCCATTGATGGATGGGCAATGCTCACAAACTAATTGCCTTCAAGCAATTGAAATTCAATGCGCCGGTTTTTAAGCGCAACACTATTCCAGTTGCCCGCGGTAATCTTATCGTTTTCCGCGGGATAGCGTTGGGCGGGGCTGCCTATGTTTTGTGGGTTGATAATAATCACAAAGTTATTATCCGGTGACTGATTGCTGATGGTAATCAGGCGCAAAACATCAATGCTGGCAATGTCGGCGAGGCGGTCGCTGGGATCGCTGAACTGGCATTGGGTTACAGGGGTATCGTCTGCTGCAAGGTTTAACTGGCCGCTAGTATCGCCTGTGTTTAAACAAAAGCGACCGTCGTGGGCGAGCACCGATACTCTGCCGCTAAACTCTAAAGCCTGCAATGCTGGTATCAGTTCGTTGAGCTTGTCCAAAACGGTATCGCTAATGAGTAATTCACCAAAAGGAATTTGGTTGTCAGTATTCATGAGCGTTTGTAAATTATTTAGTGCCTCGGTATTATCCACAGCAGGTGCTTGAGTGTCAGCGGGCTCCGCAGTCGCGCCAGCGCTTTGAGGTGGTGCCGGGGTAGTTGTCGCTGGCGATGCGGCGATTTGCGGGGCGCTAACGGCCCGCGATTGTGACTGAATGTTAACTTGGACCTGCAATCGATCAATAGCGTCTTTTTGCTGGAAATACATCAGCGCGAATACGGCAACCGTGATTGAGTAAATAACGCCCCAGAGTAAATTATTCCAGAAGCTCTGTTTTTGTTTGGCGGACTCAAGATCGGCAATAAGACTACGGCTTTTCTCTGCCAGTTCCAGCGTGACTCGATGAATATGGTCCTGCTGTTCATCGATCTTAATGCGCAGTTTTTGTAATTCCGTCTCTTTAGTCAAAGCAGTTTCGGCATCCCGAACCAGTTGTTTCAGTTCTTCGCTATCCTCAGCGGCAGAAGTATTGGCGGCATCGCGAATAGCATCGGTGATTTCTTGAGTTTTATCGAGTTTGACAAGTGCCTCATGTAACTCAGAGGCTTTGAGTTGTTTAGGTAGTACATCAACTGCGCCCATTTCCCGCGCCTGGCTCATATAGCCGCTGTCTTCTTGAGAGGTATACATCATCACCGGGATCGCGGCTGTGTCGGGGTTGCCTTTAATCACTTTCAGTGCTTCGAGTCCATTCATCCCAGGCATGGTGTGATCCAGAAAAATCAGGTCTGGCTTTTGTGTTTGCAAATAATCGAAAGCCTCCTCGGCGGATTCTGAGGTATCTACATCGAGGTGGTGCTCGACGAGCATTTTTTTGAGCACAAATTGAGCAAGCCGGGAGTCGTCTACAATTAAAGCCTTTTTAGTGTTCATTATTGTATTCCTATTTTGCCCCTGTTGAGGGTCTTTCGGATGCAACTTAAGACCTATTCTAAACCCAATTGTAGCAATCATGCAGTGATTCTTTGCTGACAAATCCGTTTTTTTATCATTTTCGTGATTCCCATCAGATAGCTTAAGTCTTTGCTATAGTTAAAAAAATAATCGTGAAAACACATTCTATGAGCCTACAACGACGCCTGATTCTTGCCATTTCCCTGCTGCTCATGATCTTATTGGCGGTCAATATGGTGATGACGGTCTACAACGCTCGCCAGCATATCTTTCAACAGCTTGAAGTGCATGCTCAGGATACCGCCACATCCCTGGGGTTTAGCATTAGCCAGGCGGCCCAGGGGGAGGATATTGTGCAGGTATCCTCCATGATCGACGTCATTTTTGATCGCGGTTATTACCGTCAAATTGTCTATCGCACTATCGACGGCGAGGTGCTCATTAATCGCGAGCTGCCGCTAAGGGTGATCAATGTACCGCAGTGGTTTGTGGATTGGGTCTATGTGCCCGAGCCGGTGGGCGAGGCGGTGATTTCATCTGGCTGGCTGCAGTTGGGGGATCTTACCATTACCAGCCACCCAGGCTTTGCCTACCAGGACCTGTGGCGGGCCTTTAAAAATCAATTGTGGATATTCTTATTTGTGTTTGCCGTGAGTTATGGCCTGATTGGCATAGGGCTTAAAATGATTCTAAAGCCATTGCGCGAGCTTGAAGCGCAAGCAGAGGCTATTTCCCGTAAAGAATTCGCCCACCAGGACCCCCTACCCGCTGTCCCGGAATTGCGCCGTGTGGTAATCGCCATGAACACCATGGTGGATAAACTTAAACGGATGTTTGGTCATCAGGTAGAGTTAAATGATCGCCTGCACCAGCAACTGCGCACCGATGAAATCACCGGCTTGTCCAACCGCCATGATTTCGATGAACGCCTGCAGGCCTATTTAAAGTCTGAGCGTACAACCAACCTGGGTTTGTTAATGTTGATGCAGATTGGGGATTTGCAGGACATTAATCACCGCAGCGGTCGCCAACAAGGCGATGACTATTTACATTCTGTGGCCAAACGCCTGCTGGAGAACTTGTCTGACTTCCCTGATGCCATACACTCCCGTCACAGTGGAGCAGATTTTGCGGTATTTATTCCGGCACTTTCAGAAGATGAAGGCAAGCACCTTGTGGAGGCGCTATCTGCTGACCTGCAAGCGCTGGAGTGGAGTGGTGAGAAGGTACAGCCGATCTTTATAGGTGCCCTATATGCCGCCGATCTCAGCCAATATGCCCATGCCGTTAGCGATCTTATGAGCCGAGCGGATGCCGCGCTCAACCAAGCCCGTAGTGAGCAACAGGGTGGCAGTCATTGGAGTTTGCTGGACAGTCAGCAAAAACAGCAGCCTTTGACAGCCAGCCAGTGGGGGGATTTACTGGAGCGGGCGCTGCTGCAACAGGCATTTCAGTTTCGCTATCAGCCGGTCTGGACCGTGGTTCACGGTGAACAGCAATTGCTGTTTAACGAACTGCTAACCCACCTTTACCTGGATGACAACAGCTATCCCGCCAGTGAATTTATTCCCGCGGCGACGCGCCTGCATTTAATGCCCAGGTTGGACCGGCAAATCATCGACACATTAGTGGCGAATGAGGGGCTGATTCCCGAGCGCTTATGCGTGAATGTGTCGACGGCTGCCCTGGACGACAAGCCCTATATTCAATCCTTGCGTCGGCATTTGGAGGCCAATGTCGATTTGGCAAAACGCCTATTGTTTGAGTTGCCTGCCAATAGCCTGTCGGTTGCAGAACAGCAGGTGCGTGAGTTTGCGAATCTTGTCACCGGGGCTGGCGCCGGTGTTTCCCTGCATCATTTTGGCCGTGGCACCTCAGAATTTGCCTATATGCAAAGCCTGCCCTTAAACTATTTAAAAATCGACCGCTGTTTTATTCAAAATATCACCACCGATAAAGACGCCCAGTTTTTTGTGCGCTCACTGGTCAATATTGCCCACAGTTGTGATGTGACAATACTGGCGGAAGGCGTAGAGACACAAGCCCAGTGGCAGCAATTAATAACCCTGGGCATACAGGGAGGGCAAGGGTACTGGCTCGGTCGGCCGCAGGCATCGCCGGTGATCGCCTAGAGTCTTCATTTGCGCGCATTTTATTTCTGGGTTCCTCAGTGCATCAATACAGAGTAATATAGCCAACACAATCCACCTTTAATTTTTTAATCATGAATTTATCAGCGATTCTGAAGTGGTTCTCGGGCTTGTTTAAACGCACGGGTGCGACAGTGGCCGATGGCTATGCCGATATGCGGGATGATATTAAACACGGTTCAACAGGGGTCCGTGTGATTCTCGGTTTGGTCATTGCCTATCTATTGTTAATCATGGTGTTGGCTTTATATTGGAGTAGAGAGCCTGCAATAAACCCTCTTGTGGGGACAGATCCCCAGGCAAGTGGCGTCGACGAGCCTGTTGATCCAGAGATTACCTGCAGCGTCACTACCGCCAGTTTAATTGCAGTTGCTGACACCTTATTGAGTAAACCGGGCGGTTATCTGAGCAATGATATTTCTCCGCCTGGAGTATTGCTCGACAATATTCCCAATTGGGAATTTGGCGTCTTGGTGCAGGTGCGCGACCTCAGCAAGGCCATGCGTGAAGTGTTTAGCCGCTCGCAATCCCAGTCCATTGAGGATCGCGACTTAGCCATTGCCGAGCCGCGTTTTAACTTCGACAACGAGACCTGGATTTTTCCTTCCACCGAATCCGTCTACCGAGAGGGCCTGGAGCACCTCAACAAATACCACTCACGGCTGGTTGATCCCAACCAAACCACGGCTCAATTCTATGCCCGGACGGATAATTTAGAGTTTTGGTTAAGCAGTGTAGAAAAGCGCTTGGGCAGTTTATCGCAACGCCTGAGTGCCAGTGTGGGCAAACGTCGTCTCAATACGGATTTGGCCGGGGAGGCCGATGCGACCCAGTCAACCCCCGCACCGAAGGAAATTGAGGTCAAAACCCCCAGACTGGAAATCGACGATGTATTTTATGAAGCCCGCGGTACAACCTGGGCTTTAATCCATTTTTTAAAAGCGGTTGAAGTGGATTTTGATGAGGTACTGGCAAAGAAAAATGCCAAAATCAGCCTGCAGCAAATTATTCGCGAATTAGAAGCAACCCAGGTAAGCGTTTATAGCCCGTTTATTCTCAATGGCAGCGGTTTCGGCATCTTGGCGAATCATTCCCTGGTCATGGCTTCCTATATTTCTCGTGCACATACAGGCATCATTGACTTGCGGGAACTGCTCGATCGGGGGTGAAGGGTTTTATTCTCACTCGCCATTGGCGGGACACGCCCCAGGGTATCCAGCTAGAGCTGTGGCTGGCGACGGACTCAAAGCCACTGCGACTCATCATCCCCCACCAGCATGCCGTGTGTTTTTTTCGTGAGCGCGACAGCGCCACAGTGGACAAACTGCTTACTGATTTTCCCAGTGCTTATCGCAAAGCACTGGCGCTTAAAAATGTGTACGGTGAGCCGGTGATGGCGCTTTACTGTTTGCAACAGCGCCTGGCCCGGGACTTGTGTGAACAGCTTGTAAGCCAGGGTATCACTCTATGGGAAAGTGATATCAAGCCTGTTAATCGCTTTTTAATGGAGCGATTTATCACCGCCGGTGTTGAGATAACGGCGGCTGAAGACCATCAACCGCTGCCGCCCAAGCGCCATCTACAGATACAGACAAGCCAGTTAAAGCCTTGTGAATATCAGCCCACCCTGCAACAGGTTTCTTTGGATATCGAAACCTCAATGGATGCACGGGATCTCTACTCCATTGCCGTCTACGGTGGTGACTACGCCAAGGTGTTTATGGTCACCGATACAGTTGATCATTCTCAAAACAATAAAAATAACATTGATATTGTGTGGTGTGAAAGTGTAAAGCAGTGTCTACAACACTTTCTCGCCTGGCTTCAAGACTCAGACCCGGATGTGATTATTGGCTGGCACGTGGTCCAATTTGACCTGTGGGTATTAAGCCAACTCTGTCAGCAGTGGCAAGTGGAATTTACCCTGGGTCGTGATCGACAAAGCGTTTACTGGCGGGAAGATAGCCAGCACGCCGACCGCCGTTATATACAAGTACCCGGTCGGGTTGTGCTCGATGGTATTGAACTGTTGAGAATGGCCTTCTATCACTTTGAGCGCTTTACTTTACAGCATGTTGCCGGTGAATTATTGGGTGAGAGCAAATTCATTCAGCAGGATAATCGCGCAGGGGCGATTGCTGAGCTGTTTCAGCAAGATAAAGTTGCCTTGGCAGAATATAATTTACAAGACTGTGAGTTGGTTTGGCGCATCTTTGAAAAAACCCAGCTATTGGAATTTGCCATTGCCCGGGCAAAATTAACCGGTCTGGCCATGGATCGCGCGGGCGGCTCTGTGGCGAGTTTTGAGTATGCCTATTTACCCCATTTACATCGAGCGGGCTATGTGGCGCCTAACTTAGGTGAGTTGGATTCAGATATCGTCAGTCCTGGTGGTTATGTGATGCGGTCAAAACCAGGCCTGTATCAACATGTCTTAGTGCTGGATTTTAAAAGTCTGTACCCCAGTATTATTCGCAGTTTTCATATTGATCCCTATGGTTTTTGGTACGCGCAGCATCAGCAACTTGGAGCGGATGATATTGTTGATGGTTTTAATGGCGCTTATTTTTCTCGGGATCGCGTTATTTTGCCCCATATTATTGAGTCGTTATGGGCGGCAAGAGAGCAGGCAAAAGCCAGGGATAATAAACTGCTTGCGCAAGCCATTAAAATTATTATGAATTCTTTCTATGGTGTGCTCGGCTCCACCGGCTGCCGTTTTTTTGATCCGCGTATCGCCAGCTCCATTACCCTTCGCGGCCACGACATTATTCAACGCAGCCGCGACTGGATTATTGAGCAGGGTTATGATGTTATCTACGGTGATACCGATTCTGTTTTTGTGTGGCTGGGCAACGATATTGACAATAAAACAGCGGTAGACACGGGACAACAACTGGCGCAAGGCTTAAACCAATGGTGGACCAATACCTTGGCCAATGAATTTACCACCACCAGTTATTTGGAGATCGAATTCGAAACCCACTACCGCCACTTTCTGATGCCAACCATAAGAGGGTCAAATCAGGGCAGTAAAAAACGCTATGCGGGCATGATTCAATACCAAAAAGAGGATCGTATAATTCAAGAAATGGTCTTCAAAGGCCTGGAGACCGTGCGTGCTGACTGGACCCAGTTGGCAAAAGCATTTCAGCAAGAACTGTTCCGGCGGGTTTTTAGCGGGCAGCCCTATGCTGATTACCTGCGCCAGCTAGTCGGCGACTTGCTGCGGGGGCAGTCGGATGATTTGATTATCTACCGCAAGCGGCTTAAAAGACCTCTTGTGCAGTACCGCAAAAGCAATCCGCCCCATATAAAAGCCGCTAAAAAACTCGCGCAGATGCGCGGGCGCTCTATCGAACGCGGGGAGGCAGTGGACTATATTATCACCGTCAACGGGCCCGAGCCTGTGGACTACTTGCGCAGCCAAATTGATTATCAGCACTATATTGATAAGCAGCTTAAACCTATTGCCAATAGTATTTTGAACTTTTTAGATGATGACTTCGATAGCATTATTGATCAACAATTAATGCTGTTTTGAGCGGCTGGTGCAGGCATCAGCGTTATCCCGTTTGTGCACGAAATTACTATACGCCGAGGAGGCACAGTATGAAACAAGCCCATTTTCCTAAATTGACTTTCGCTGTTATCGCGATATTTGTTGCGCTATTGACTCTCCACGGCGCCCATGCGCAAGCATCACCGGCTATGACCAATCAGCGCCTGGGTGAACTGATTAACAATCTAGACAAAAATGCACAAGGGCGGCCAGGCTACTGGTCACTTACCGTCGAAAATGTAACGGTAGAAGTGGTGACCGATGAGCGGGCCGATCGAATGCGAATTGTCTCGCCCATTTTAAAAACGCAGACGCTAAGTAAAGAGGCGCTCTATCGCTTAATGCAGGCCAATTTCGACACCGTTTTAGATGCGCGTTATGCCATTGCCAATGGCATTCTTTGGAGTACCTATATCCACCCTCTGGGGTCGCTGGATGACGAACAGTTTTTAGTTGGCCTGGGACAAACGGTTAATGCGGTGATCACCTATGGCTCCAGTTATTCATCGGGCCTGTTGAGTTATCAAGGTGGAGATAGCCAGTCTCTTTTGCGAAGAGAGTTAATCGAGCGCTTAAAAAAGCAGGGGCAGGCTCTTTAAGCTTTTTTCAGCTCCCTTCAGCTCCCTTCAGCTCCCTTCAGCTCCTTTGAGCTCGAAAAATCCAAGTGATTGTGCATGGATTATTCAAACCCATGCTGCGCTTCGGGGAACTCTGCATTTTTAATCTCAGAGACAAAACCTGCCAGTGCACCGCCGATAGACCTGCTGGGCATGATTGATGCGCGGCAGCAGGATTTATACGAAGATGGCCCGCGCGAC
>JBCBZU010000305.1:0-3491 GCA_039815165.1 Pseudomonadota bacterium | reverse complement strand
GGTCACTTTTCTATGAAGCTCAAGGTTGTCGTTGATGAACCTGAAGATTATGAAAAGTGGAAAGCGGAGCAGCAAACATGGCTGAAACTAAATCCGGATTTTCTTGATGAGATACCATTGCACATAGAGGGCTGGATGGCGAGGGCACGTGGTCCGATGGGGCTGTTGGTCTTGGTCATCGCCGTCTGGCCATTAGGGGGCTTGGCGATGTCGGCAAGCAGCCTATGCTTAATAAAGAGAGCAATGTCTGTGTTTCTTACAATGGTGAAATTTACAATTACCACTACTTAAAAGAAAAGTTACAAAAAGACAAGGGCTGTACCTTTTATTCCAACTGCGATACAGAATTGCTGCCCCATGGCTGGCGTGCTTGGGGTGAAAGGTTATTTGATTACTTGGAGGGCATGTACGCCATAGCCATATGGGATATGGCTACTGGCACACTCGTATTGGCGCGCGATGGAATAGGCATAAAACCGCTATTTTATGGTATTAGCCATGACACCCTGTTTTTCTCAAGTGAAATAAAGGGCCTGCTGGCGACAGGTCACTTTGCCAAGACAGCAGATGCTGCGCAGTTTCTCACTTATCTTTCTAATGGCTACACTGGGCCGGATAAAACCTTATCCAAGGCCATGCACCAAGTGCCACCGGGTACTTATATTTGTTTTTCTAACGGTAAACAGATTAAGGAAAAACAGTTTTGGCGCCCCCAGCGCAATCCGATCATAAGTGATATGGGTGATGCTTTGGCGGGTTTATCATCACTAATGCAAGATGTCTGTTCTGACATGCTAATATCCGATGTGCCCTTAGGCCTTTTGTTAAGCAGCGGTATCGATAGCTCACTTATTGCTCTAACGGTTAACTCACCGCTGACGTGCTATACCGCATCTTTTGATCAAAAAGTGTTTGATGAATCCGCTGCCGCGGAAGTATTGGCAAAAACAGCGGGTCACCACTGGATCTCTGAACCGGTTGCCAGCGGTCACTCTGTTGTTGACGATTTTTATGCCATTGCCCACGCAGTCGACGGGCAACTTGCCGATTCAAGCTGTCTTGCTCACTATGCCTTAAGTCGCTCTGTGCGGCAAAAATTCAAAGTCGCCTTGGCAGGCGATGGTGCGGATGAATTTTTTGGCGGTTATCCCACCTATAAGGCATCGCAAATGGCTTCCCTGTTGGCACCATGTATACCCAATAAACTGTTGTCCGGTTTAGGCGCGCTTTTGGGGAATCTCTACCCTGGCGACGAGGGGCGCTTGCCCTGGCACAGTGTACTAAGTCGATTCTTATATGGAATGACGGCACCCGATACCACATACCATGCCGAGTGGCGCAGGCTGTGTCGCTTAAACGATATTCAGAAAATTTCAACGCCTTACTTTTCTGAGTTATTACGTACAGACCCTTTGTCAGCTTATCGGCAAGCATTTTTACAGGCGGAAGGCAGACCAGAAGATAAATGCCTCTTGGCCGATGAGCGTTACTATCTGCCCGCCGATATGATAGTAAAGGTCGATAGAATGAGTATGGCTCATGGATTAGAGATTAGAGTGCCTTTTTTGGACAGAAGAATAATGGATTATGCCGGGACATTAAACCATAGGCTGCTATTTTCACGGCTAGGCAAGGGTAAAAAAATCTTACGAAAAATGGCGACTGCATTAAAGGCCCCTGATAGTCTTGTTAAGGCTAAGAAAAAAGGTTTTAATATTCCCTTATCACGCTTACTGCGAACGGATCTGAAGCCGGTAGGCGATAGCTTATTGCATGATAACCCGGATATTTTTTCGCCCTTTTTGGATGCAGATAAATTGCGACATTTATGGGATGCACACATTAATAAGAAAGTAAATGCCGATTATTTGTTGTGGTCTTTGTTACTATACGGGGCCTGGCAATATAAGAAATAAGTAGTACACAAGCTGATTATTAGGGGACTTGAAAACAATAGCCTGTCTTTGCAAAGGTGCTATCTATAAAGGCGTTATAAAAGCGCCGCGAATAGCTTGCTATGGGTTTTGCTTCGGTTATTGGTTTCAGTGGCTTATAAAAACACACTGTTTTTTCCCTATAGCATCGGAGTATGTTTGAGTCAGCGACTATAAAATATTTAAGGGGGATTAGATGTCCACTACAGAAGACTTACAAAAGTCTCATTACAATTCTATATCTGATGATTATGCCGCACACTATGGTGATGAGTGGAGTCAAAAGTACAGAAATAAATTTGTTAACGAATATTTAGTAAAAAATATCAGTATTGAAGACTCGTTAGTTCTAGAGGCCATGTGTGGAAGCGGTGAAACAACGGCTTTTTTGCTGGACAAAAATGCAAAAGTCGTTGGTCTGGATATATCAGATCATGAAGTAGAAAATTTCAAATCCAGATGGCAAGGGTGTGATGCCTATTGTGCTTCTATTCGTGAAACAAATTTTGCCGATAACAAGTTTGATGTCGTTATTGTTGTTGGTGGTTTGCACCATGTTCATCCATTTGTTAATGAAGTTATAGAAGAAATATGCAGAATTCTCAAGCCCGGCGGCTACTTTTGCTTCTTTGAACCACATAAAGGCTCATTTCCTGATTTTGTGCGATCGCTATGGTACAAACAGGACTCTTTATTTGCAGACAATGAAGAGGGTATAGACGTTGACGCAATCAAGGAAAAATTTTCTGAACAGTTTACTTTTGTTGAAACACGCTATGGAGGCAACGTGGGCTATTTGTTTGTATTTAACTCGCTGGTTTTTCGGATACCGTTAAAACTAAAGCCAATACTGTCTCCGGTTTTGATTTTTCTGGAATCAGTGTTTAAACCTTTGCAGACAAAATTTACCTCTTGCTTTGTTATCGGCAGATGGCAAAAGAAAAATTGATCCAATCCAGGATAAAAACTCTGAAATTAGCCCTTTTTCACATATTATTAACCCGGCAATTTTAATTGTCGGGTTAATAACGCAGGACAAGGATGTCCTGCCATCGGCATAGCCGATGCAAGCCATTGAAAATCAAGCAGCTTCGCACAGTTGCGCCAATTTTCAATGGCGTCAATCAAGTAGTTCAGGACGAACTAGTTGATTGCCAGGTTAACAGTACCAAGGCAGGCATTGAATGAATTCAAATGACCTTATTGTTGTTCACGCGAGGCTAGCAGTTAGTTAGAGCCTATAAATAAATACACCATTTTAGGATAAAAAATGCTATTTAACTCTTATGAGTTCCTCTACATTTTTTTACCGGCAGTCTTTATAGGCTTTTATTTTTTAAAAAGTCGTCATTCATCCTTGGTGCTTGTTTGGCTAATTACAGCGTCTTTGCTTTTTTATTCCTGGTGGAATTATAAGTATATTGTATTGCTTTTAGGGTCCATAGTATTTAATTATTTGCTGGGTTATTCCATTATCAGCATCAGGCAGAATAAAAATAAAAGGCTTTTGCTGCTCTGCATCGGTATAATTTTTAATCTGTCTCTTATCGCTTATTT
>JBCBZU010000268.1:0-3864 GCA_039815165.1 Pseudomonadota bacterium | reverse complement strand
CTTCGGGGGCAGGAGCCGACGTAGAGCGTACAAGGTATTTAGTACTTAACGATATATTATTTTTTATCGACGAGCTTTGACTTGAATTAAGGTCAGGGTCGCCATTGTTACATTGCTAGCGTCTATATATCCTTGCATCACTCGATATGCGCACTGACCCAACCCTCCATTAAAATCCTTGAACTCCGGCTCATTATGGCTTTTTTGACAAGCCATTTGCCATCAGTGTTTTCTGTTTCAGCGCCGACGGTTAATTTGCCTGATGGGTGTCCAAAACAAATAGAGTCTGGCTTTTTTGTTCTTGCAATAGTATTCACCAGTGTTCCTGGAATAGCCGCGGCAGCCGCAATAGCGACAGCAGCGGTACCCATCATGGCGTGGTGGAGTTTGCCCATAGAGAGCGCCCGAATACAGCAATCGATATCCTTTGCCAAGACAGTCCGGCCGTTGGCGGCAGTGTAGGTTTGTGCGGGACCAATAAAAGCAATTTTAGGGGTATGTTGTCTATGTGTGGCTTCGCTTATATTATTTATTAGGCCCATTTGAACAGCACCGTATGCGCGGATGGTTTCGAATTTTTCCAGCGCGTTTGGGTGCTTATTGATATTGTCTTGTAGCTCTGTACCGGAGTAGCCTAATTCGTCGGCGCGTAAAAAAATAGTGGCGATGCCGACATTGATAAAGGTAGCCTCCAATTGACCAATGCCTGGGATGTTCAGTTGATCAATCAGATTGCCTGTAGGAAATATATCATCTTTGTCGACAGCGGGATCTAAAAATTCAACGGGGATTTCGGCAGCAGGAAAGGTGACGCCGTCCAATTCAAAATCGCCGGTTTCTTGCACTTTGCCATCGTTAATGGGTATGTGGGTGATGATCGTTTGATTTATATTAGCCTGCCAAATTCTAACGGCAATACTACCCCTGTCAGGGATGCGGCTTTTGTCGACTAAGCCGCGGTGAATAGCAAAGGCACCGACGGCAGCGCTGAGATTGCCGCAGTTACCGCTCCAATCCACCATCGGCTTATCGATAGCCACTTGACCAAAATAGTAATCCACATCATGATCAGGTCGATCGCTTGGCGCCACAATTACGGTTTTACTGGTGCTGGAGCTAGCGCCGCCCATGCCATCAATATGTTTTTCATAAGGGTCGGGGCTACCAATAACGCGCAGTAAAAGCTGGTCGCGTTTTGGTCCGGGTGTTTGGGCGAATTCGGGTAGATCCTCTAAGCAAAAAAAGACTCCCTTACTGGTGCCGCCACGCATGTAAGTGGCGGGAATTTTTATTTGCCTTCGAAAGCATTGCGCGGGCAGTGCTTTGGCTGATTTTTTGTGAGAGCGTAAACTCATGCCGCCTTCCCATCATTTTGCAAAAAGTCCTGTGCAAAGCGCTGTAGCACGCCACCTGCGTTATAAATGGAGACTTCTTCGGCTGTGTCCAGGCGACAGGTAACCGCCAGGCTCTGTTTATCACCATCAGTGCGTTCAATAATAAGTCTTAAGTCCTTACCGGCTTGTCGTTCGCCTTCTACGGAGTAGACCTCAGTACCGTCAAGATTTAATGTCAGTCGGGTTGTGCCTTTTTTAAATTGCAGCGGCAGCACACCCATTCCCACTAAGTTGGTACGGTGAATGCGCTCAAAACCTTCGGCAACAATAACCTCTACACCCGCCAGTCGAACGCCTTTTGCTGCCCAGTCGCGGGATGAACCCTGACCATAATCAGCCCCGGCAATAATAATTAAAGGTTGTTTGCGTGCCATATAGGTTTCTATTGCATCCCACATACGCATAAGCTTTCCATCCGGTTCCAAGCGTGCCAATGAGCCTTGTTTAACTTCACCGTTTACAACAGCCATTTCATTAATCAGTTTTGGGTTAGCAAAGGTTGCTCGTTGAGCGGTTAAGTGGTCACCACGATGAGTAGCATAAGAATTAAAGTCTTCTTCGGGCAATCCCATTTTGGCAAGGTATTCACCCGCAGCGCTGTCCGCCATAATGGCATTGGATGGTGATAAATGATCGGTAGTGATATTGTCGGGCAGGATTGCCAGCGGCCGCATATTTTGCAGGCTGCGTTCACCGGCAAGGGCGCCTTCCCAATAAGGTGGGCGACGAATATAAGTGCTCTGTGGTCGCCAATCGTAGAGTGGACTTTCGGCTTGTTTAATTGCACCTAAATCAAACATGGGAATATAGACTTGGTGGAATTGTTGCGGCTTTACACATTGATTAACAATTGAGTCAATCTCTTCATCGCTGGGCCATAGTGTTGACAAGGTAATGGGCTTATTTTTGTGGTCATAGCCCAGTGAATCACTTTCTATATCAAAGCGGATAGTGCCGGCTATAGCGTAGGCGACGACTAAAGGCGGAGATGCCAAAAAAGCTTGCTTTGCATAGGGGTGTATACGCCCATCAAAGTTTCGATTGCCGGAGAGCACTGCGGTGGCGTAGAGATCACGGTCAATAATTTCTTGTTGGATTTTAGGATCGAGTGCACCGCTCATGCCATTACAGGTAGTGCAGGCATAGGCCACAATACCGAATCCCAATTGTTCTAACTCTTTTAAAAGTCCGGCTTCTTCTAAATATAATTTGGCAACTTTGGAACCCGGTGCAAATGAAGTCTTCACCCAAGGTTTACGCACTAGACCCAGCGCATTGGCTTTTTTCGCGAGCAGGCCGGCAGCCACCACATTACGAGGATTACTGGTATTGGTACAGCTAGTAATGGCAGCAATAATAATGGCACCATCGGGGAGTTTGCCTTCGGCTTCTTGTTGTAGTGCTTTATCGAGCCCCACGGCAATGCCGCTCGCGTTCAAGGCAGAAGTGGCCAGACGTCGATGGGGGTTAGAAGGACCTGCTATATTACGGCTAACCTTTGCAAGGTCAAATTCCAGCACTCGCTGGTAATTGACCTGCTTAAGCTGGTCAGCCCAAAGTCCGGTTGTTTTTGCATAGCGTTCTACAAGTTCAATCTGTTTTGGTTCCCGGCCGGTGATACGCAAGTAATCAATGGTTTGTTGGTCGATATAAAACATGCCGGCAGTTGCACCGAATTCAGGTGTCATATTGGATATGGTGGCACGGTCACCAATAGTAAGGCTGCCAACTCCGCTGCCAAAAAATTCCAAATAAGCGGATACGACTTTCTGCCTGCGTAAAAATTCGGTTAGGGCTAAAACAATATCTGTTGCAGTAATACCTGCCTGCCGCTGGCCAGTAAGTTTTACCCCGACGATTTCCGGCAAGCGCATCATCGATGGTCGGCCGAGCATAACGGTTTCCGCTTCTAAACCACCCACACCAATGGCAATGACGCCAAGACAATCGATATGGGGAGTATGACTGTCAGTGCCGACACAGGTATCGGGGAAGGCAACGCCATCTCGCGTTTGAATCACTGGCGACATTTTTTCCAAATTGATTTGATGCATAATGCCATTGCCTGCGGGTATGACATCCACATTTTTAAACGCGGTTTTTGTCCACTCTATAAAATGAAAGCGATCCTGGTTGCGGCGATCTTCTATCTGACGATTTTTAGCCAATGCATCGGCATCAAAACCGGGGTATTCGACCGCAAGTGAATGGTCGACAATGAGCTGGGTGGGAACAACGGGGTTTACTTTGGCGGGATCACCGCCTTGTGCGGCAATAGCATCCCGCAAGCCGGCTAAATCCACTAGTGCCGTTTGCCCAAGTATGTCATGGCAGACCACGCGGGCGGGATACCAAGGGAAGTCTGCGTCACGTTTTTGTTGGGTAATTTGCTGCAAATGTGCATTTAATTCTTCGGATGGGCAGTGGCGCACCAATTGTTCGGCGAGAACCCGGGAAGTGTAGGGTAGTG